>DUBO01000041.1 GCA_012960245.1 Candidatus Binatota bacterium
CATAGCGATGGACGACGGGCTTCGTTTTGCCATCCGCGAAGGCGGACGCACGGTGGGAGCCGGCGTGGTCACCAAGATAACCGAGTAGGCGGAGGCGTTTTGGAATGAGGGATGAAATCGTGCTGGCTTGTTCTGACTGCAAGCGGAAAAACTACCGTGCCAGTCGCAATAAGCGCCTCACTAACGAGAAGCTTGAGCGGCGCAAGTACTGCGCCTCATGCCGTACGCACACGATTCACAAGGAAGGAAAGGTTTGAGCTTGATGCGACTACAGGATGAGACACTCCGGATGATGTCTTCAGTGACGATGTCTTCAGGGTCAGTAGCTCTAACTGGCAGAGCATCGGACTCCAAATCCGAGGGCTGCAGGTTCGAATCCTGCCTGACCCGCCATTCCTGGATTATTTTGCGGTTTGGGCTCGAAGGGCAGGGGTGTCGATAGGAAACAATGGCTGGTGTAATCGAATATATAGAGCAGTCGCGAACCTTCCTGAGCGAGGTTTCGACCGAACTCAAGAAAGTAGTGTGGCCTCCGCGCAAGGAAACCCTGGCCTTTACCTGGGTTGTCCTGATCGTGGTCGCCTTCGTGGCAGTGTACCTGGGCCTGGTCGACTTGGTGCTGTCGATGGCTCTCGGGCTGGTGTTTTAGGAAATGGAAACGGCCGTGGCTGACAACAACCTGCAGTGGTACGTGGTTAACGCCTACTCCACCTACGAAGGGAAGGTGAAGACGCAGCTGCTCGAGCGCATCCATGCTTCGGGCAGGGAAGACGAGTTCGGCGAAATACTAGTGCCGGCCGAGCAGATCGTCGAACTGGTCAGGGGTAAGAAGCGGGTAACGACCCGCAGCCTGTACCCCGGCTACATCCTCATGCACATGAATCTGACCGACGAAAACTGGCACCTGGTCACCGGCACTCCTAAGGTGTCGGGCTTTGTCGGGGGCACTACGCCCTCGCCGGTGCCGCAGGCAGAAGTCGACGAGGTCATGAAGCTCATCGCAGAAGGGGCTTCCGCGCCACGAGCGAGGGCCGGCTTTGAAGTAGGCCAGCAGGTGAAGATAACGGACGGTGCTTTCGCTGACTTTAACGGTATCGTCGAAGAAGTACGGCCGGAGAAGGGGACCCTCAAGGTTTCCATATCTATCTTCGGGCGGGCGACTTCGGTCGAAATGGAACTGGTACAGGTCGAAAAGACCTGAGCGTGTAAGACAAGATGGCAAAGAAAGTCATAGATTCACTCAAGCTTCAGATAACAGCGGGCAAGGCTAATCCCAGCCCGCCGGTTGGACCTGCGCTCGGGCAACGTGGTGTCAACATCATGGAGTTCTGTAAGGCGTTCAACGCGAAGACCCAGGAGATGGGGGGCGTCATCGTCCCAGTTATCATCACGGTCTACGCCGACAGGTCCTTTTCGTTCATCACCAAGACCCCGCCAGCGTCGATGCTGCTCAAGAAGGCAGCGAAGCTGGCCAAGGGCTCTCCCGAGCCCAACAAGAACAAGGTGGGCAGCGTGTCGAGGAAGCAGGTTCGTGAGATAGCCGAGACCAAGATGGTGGACCTCAACGCCGGCTCGGTCGAAAGCGCGATGAAGATAGTGGAAGGGACTGCCCGGAGCATGGGCATCACCGTAGAGGGCTGAGCATGGGTGGCAAGGGAAAAAGATATACGACGTCGGCCGAAAAGCGGGACAGCGAAAAGAGCTACACCCTGGCCGAGGCCATCGAGTTGGTCGCCGGGGGATCAGGTACCGGCTTTGACGAGACCGTGGACGTGGCGATGAAGCTCAACGTGGACCCGAGGCACGCCGACCAGAACGTTCGCGGTACGGTGGCGCTTCCACACGGTACCGGCCGTGACGTCAGGGTGGCGGTTTTTGCCAAGGGGGCCAAGGCCGACGAAGCGAGAGAGGCCGGCGCTGACTTCGTGGGCGATGATGAACTCATAGCCAGGGTCCGGGACGACGGTTTTACTGATTTTGATCGTGCCGTGGCCACACCCGACATGATGGGCGCAGTGGGCAAGGTGGCTCGCGTGCTTGGTCCCAGGGGGCTGATGCCCAACCCCAAGGTTGGCACGGTGACAAACGACGTGGCCGAAATCGTCAAGGAGCTCAAGGCCGGTCAGGTGGAGTACAGGGTCGACAAGGCCGGTATCGTGCACGCTGTTATCGGCAAGGCTTCTTTCGGTGCCGAAAAGTTAGGTGATAACGCGCAGCAACTGATCGGAAGCATACTCAAGGCGAAGCCGTCCTCGGCCAAGGGCCAGTACGTGAAGAGCGTTTGTTTGTCTTCGACCATGGGGCCGGGAATCTCGGTTGACCCTGCCGACTTGAGTCGCAAGTAGACCTGGCGGTTGCCGGTAGACGAGTAGATAGACGTCCGGGCTGAGCCGGACGAAGAGAACAGAGACGAGAGCAAGAAGTAATATGAACCGCGAAGAAAAAGCAGCCAGCGTTGAGATGCTCAACGACAAGTTCAAGGAGGCGCCGATCGCCATACTGGCCCACTACAGGGGGCTCAGTGTCGAGCAGATGTCCACGCTTCGTCGCGAGGTGCGCGCAGCCGACGGCGAGGTGCTGGTAGCCAAGAACCGGCTGGCCCGCCTGGCGGTCAAGGACACGCCCTACGAGCCGCTGACCGAGCTTCTGAGCGGACCCGCGGCACTGGCGTTTGGCTACAGCGACCCGGTCGGGGTGGCCAAGGTTCTGCAGGATTTTGCGGAGGACAATGAAGCGCTGGAGATCAAGGGCGCCGTCATGGAAGGCGAAGCCATCGACGCGGCCAAGGTCAAGCAGCTCGCGAGCATGCCCACCCGCGACGAGTTGCGGGCCAAGTTGCTGGCGTTGATGATGACACCGGCGCAGCAGCTCGTGAGAGTACTGGCGGCGCCGGCCCAGCAGTTTGTACAGGTATTGTCGGCCAGAATCCGACAGGAAAATCCCTAGGCGGGGACACCCGGGTGTGAGGCGCCGACCGGGGGCGCACAGATAAGTAGACGGGTATACCCCGCATCAGTCAGGAGGAAACAGACATGGCACTTAGTGCAGAAGAACGACAGGATATTGTAGAGAAACTTTCGGCGGCGACCGTCCTCGAAGTGGCGGACCTGGTCAAGGAACTCGAGGAGAAGTGGGGCGTGAGCGCTGCTGCCCCGGTGGCCGTGGCCGCAGCTGGTGGCGGAGGCGATGCAGCCGAAGCCGAGGTCAAAGACGAATTCGACGTCATGCTGACCGCGATCGGCGAGAAAAAGATACAGGTCATCAAGGCGGTGCGTGAGCTTACCGGGCTTGGCTTGAAGGAAGCCAAGGATCTCGTGGAAGCTGCCCCGAGCGCGGTGAAAGAAGCCGCATCGAAGGACGATGCCGAAGCCGCGAAGACCAAGCTTGAAGAGGCCGGCGCAACGGCTGAACTCAAGTAATTTAGAACGGTATCGACTGAAATCATCCAGTTCAACGCCGGTGGCCCCCAAGGCCGCACGGCAGCGGGAGATAGTATGGCGTCCAGTGTTACACAGAACCTCAGGCTGAGGCGTGACTTCGGGAAAACCCGTCGCGCGCTCGAAGTTCCTAACCTGATAGAAATCCAGAAGGAGTCTTACGAGACATTCCTGCAGTCGGGCGAGGACCCGGGCAAGCGCCCGGACCTCGGTTTGCAGGGCGTGTTCAAGTCGGTATTCCCGATCAAGGATTTCAGCGGCAGCGCTGAGCTCGACTTCCTGAGCTACGACTTCGGTGAGCCGAAGTACGACGTGGCGGAGTGTCATCAGCGGGGAATGACCTACTCGGCCCCGCTCAAGGTCACCGTGCAACTGGTCACTTTTGATATCGACCCCGATACCCAGAACAAGCAGCTCAAGGACATCAAGGAGCAGGAGGTCTACTTCGGCGAAATCCCGTTGATGACCGGCAAGGGCACCTTCATGGTCAACGGCACCGAGCGGGTCATCGTATCGCAGCTCCACCGTTCTCCCGGCGTGTTCTTTGACCACGACAAGGGCAAGACCACGGCCGCCGGCCGCTTGTTATTCAGCGCGAGGGTAATTCCCTACCGAGGGTCCTGGCTGGACTTCGAGTTCGACGCCAAGGACATCCTATACGTTCGCATCGACAGGCGTCGCAAGTTTCCGGCCACGGTACTGCTGCGCGCGCTCGACATGAGCACCGAGGATCTTCTCAACTACTTCTACCCCAGCGATACCATCCGCATTGACGGGCTGAAGGCCTACCAGGCTTTCAAGCGCGACACGGTAGAAGGACAGGTGGCCGGCAGGGACGTCAAGCATCCCAGCAGTGGTGACGTGATCGTCAAGGAAGGTCGCAAGTTTACGCGCATGGCGCTGCGTCGCATGGAGGAAGCCGGTGTCGAAGAGATTCCGATTTCCCAGGACGAGATCATCGGCCGCGTCGCGGCCCACGACATTCTCGACGAGTCCACCGGCGAGGTTATAGTTGCTTGCAACGAAACCATCACCGACGAGGCTTACGACAACCTGCGCGCCAAGGGCATCGACACCCTGGAGCTCATCTACCTCGACGAGCAGAACCGTGGGCCGTCTTTCCGCAACACGCTGTTGCTCGATAAGCTGGAGAATTCTGCCGACGCTATCGTAGACATCTACAAACGGCTGCGTCCCGGTGACCCGCCTACCCTGGACACGGCGACCAACTTCTTCAACGACCTGTTCTTCAACGGCGAGAAGTACGATCTCGGTAAGGTCGGCCGCCTCAAGTTGAACCGCAAGCTGGGTCTCGATGCGCCGCTGGAACAGGGCACGCTGAGAAAGGAAGACATTCTTTCGGTGGTGAACTACCTGGTGCTGCTGAGCAAGGGTACCGGCTCGGTGGATGACATTGACCACCTGGGCAACAGGCGGGTTCGCACCGTGGGTGAGCTGGTCGAGAACCAGTACCGGATTGGCTTGCTGCGCATGGAGCGCGCGATCCGTGAGCGCATGAGCCTGCAGGATCTCGACACGCTGATGCCGCAGGAGCTCATCAACTACAAGCCGGTTTCGGCGGTGGTCAAGGAGTTCTTCGGGTCGAGCCAGCTCAGCCAGTTCATGGACCAGACCAACCCCCTCTCAGAGGTGACCCACAAGCGCAGGTTGTCGGCACTCGGACCGGGCGGACTGACGCGTGAGCGCGCCGGGTTTGACGTCCGCGACGTGCATCCCACTCACTACGGCCGTGTGTGCCCGATCGAGACCCCTGAAGGGCCGAACATCGGCCTGATATCGAGCCTCAGCGTATACGCGCGCATCAACGATTACGGTTTCGTGGAGACACCGTACCGTAAAGTGACCAACGGCTCGGTGACCGACGAGGTCAATTACATGACCGCGCTCGACGAGGAGGATCACACCATCGCGCAGGCGAACACGCCGATTTCCGCAGCGGGCGCGATCGAGGGCGACATGATCGCTGCTCGTAAGAAGGGTATTTCGCCGCAGGGCGAGCAGACCATGGATTCGACCCTGGTCTCGGCTGAGAACGTGACCCTGATGGACGTGTCTCCTAACCAGCTGGTCAGTGTCGCGGCCGGGCTCATACCTTTTCTTGAGCACGATGACGCCAACCGCGCGCTGATGGGATCTAACATGATGCGACAGGCGGTGCCGTTGCTCAAGACCGACGCGCCCCTTGTTGGCACCGGCATGGAATCGACCGTGGCCCGCGACTCGGGTGTCACCGTGGTGGCCGGGCGGTCGGGCAGGGTGGAGAGTGTTGATTCGGAGCGCATCGTTGTGAAAGTCGACGACGTGACCGATGCCCGCGACGCGGGCGTGGACATCTACAATCTCACCAAGTACCAACGTTCCAACCAGAACACCTGCATTAATCAGAAGCCGGTGGTCAGGGTCAACGAGAGGGTAAAGAAAGGCGAGGTCATCGCCGATGGACCCTCTACCGAGCTGGGTGACCTGGCCCTGGGCCGTAACGTGATCGTCGCGTTCATGCCCTGGAACGGTTACAACTTCGAAGATTCGATCCTCGTTTCCGAGCGCATGGTCAAGGAAGACATGTTTACCTCGATACACATCGAGGAGTTCGAATGCGTGGCCCGTGACACCAAGTTGGGGCCAGAAGAAGTAACCCGCGATATACCTAACGTGGGCGAAGAGGCCCTGGCCGATCTCGATGAGAGCGGCATCATACGCATCGGCGCCGAGGTGGCGCCGGGTGACATCCTGGTAGGCAAGATCACGCCCAAGGGCGAGACCCAGCTGACGCCGGAAGAGAAGCTCCTGCGCGCCATATTCGGTGAAAAGGCTGGCGAAGTGAGGGACACCTCACTGAAGATGCCGCCTGGTACCGAGGGTACGGTCATCGACGCCCGCGTGTTTTCGCGCAAGGGAGTTGATCGCGACGAGCGAGCCGTGCGCATAGAAGAAGAAGAGCGCAGGCGGCTGAACAAGGATCGCAACGACGAAGTCCGCATAATCCGCAACAGCGCCATAGAGACGATGGCCGGTATCCTCGAGGGCCGCGAAACCGCGACACGGCTCACCGATGACAGCCGTAACGTACTGCTGGCCAAGGGTGCCGTGGTCACGCGCGAGCTGCTCACCGAAATTCCATCGAGCTATTGGGGCGAGCTGAAGGTAGGCGACGAAGACGCCGAGGCACGTTTGCTGCGTGTCGTCGACGGCATGAACAGCAAGGTTAATACCATAAACTCGACCTTCGATTTGAAGATCGAAAGGCTGTCAGCCGGCGACGAACTGCCACCCGGTGTGATCCGTATGGTGAAGGTGTTTGTCGCCATCAAGCGGCGTCTGCAGGTCGGTGACAAGATGGCCGGTCGGCACGGCAACAAGGGTGTCGTGTCGCGCATAGTGGCCGAGGAGGACATGCCGTTTCTCCAGAACGGCTCGCCGGTAGACATGTGCCTCAACCCCCTGGGCGTCCCCTCGCGTATGAACGTGGGGCAGATACTGGAAACCCACATGGGCTGGGCGGCCAAAAAACTCGGAGACCGGATCGTGGAAACCGCGGAGAGCGGCGACATGGTCGCCCTGCGCGACATCATGACCAAGACCTATCCGGGAACGGGGACCACCGGGTACATCGAGGGGCTTTCGGACGAAGACCTCATGAGGCTGTCCGAGCTGGCCCGCAAGGGGGTGCACGTGGCGACCCCGGTGTTCGACGGTGCTACCGAAGAAGAAATCTTCGACCTGGTCGAACTCGCGGGGCTTTCAGAAACCGGCCAGGAAATTCTTTGCGACGGTCAGACGGGCAGGGTCTTCGATATGCCGGTGACGGTTGGAGCGATGTACATGCTCAAGTTGCATCACCTGGTGGACGACAAGATACACGCACGCTCCACCGGTCCTTACTCTCTGGTTACCCAGCAGCCGCTTGGCGGTAAGGCCCAGTTTGGTGGCCAGCGCCTGGGCGAGATGGAAGTTTGGGCACTCGAGGCTTACGGCGCGGCTTACACGCTACAGGAGATGCTGACGGTCAAGTCTGATGACGTGGCCGGCCGCACACGGATGTACGAGGCAATAGTGAAAAACGAACACCAACTGGAACCTGGCCTCCCTGAATCTTTCAACGTGATGGTCAAGGAGCTGCAATCGCTTTGTCTTGATATCGAGTTGGTTGAAGAAGGCGACGAGGAGGAGGCTGCCTGATGGAAAATCTTCTTACCCAGCTTTTCGATGCTCCCAAGAACCCCAAGCGCTACACGGCGCTGAAGATAGGCATCGCGTCGCCCGACACGATCCGTTCGTGGTCATTCGGCGAGGTTCGCAAGCCCGAAACTATCAACTACAGGACCTTTAAGCCTGAACGCGACGGGTTGTTCTGCGCGAAGATATTCGGGCCCACCAAGGACTACGAGTGCAACTGCGGTAAGTACAAGCGTATGCGTCACCGCGGCGTGGTGTGCGAGAAGTGTGGCGTGGAGGTCATCCAGTCCAAGGTCAGGCGCGAGCGCATGGGCCACATCCAGCTGGCCACCCCGATAGCTCACATCTGGTTCACAAAGAGCCTGCCCAGCCGCATAGCCAACCTGCTCGACCTTACTCTCAAGGGGTTGGAGAAAGTGCTCTACTACGAGAGCTACATGGTGACCGATCCGGGTGAAGTACCTGATCTCGAGGAGAACCAGCTGCTGACCGAAGCCGAGTTCCGCGAAAAAAACGAGGAGTTCGGCCCCGGGAGCTTTGACGTGGGCATGGGCGCCGAAGCGGTTCGCAAGGTGCTCGAGGATCTAGACCTCGACGACCTTTCAGAGCAACTGAAAATCGACCTGACCGAGACCAAGAGCGTGGCCAAGCGCACCAAGATCACCAAGCGTCTGCGCATCGCCCAGGCTTTTCATCGTTCCGGGGCGCGTCCCGAATGGATGGTGCTCGAGGTCATACCGGTAATTCCGCCGGACCTTCGTCCGCTGGTACCGCTGGACGGTGGGCGCTTTGCGACCTCTGACCTGAACGATCTCTACCGCAGGGTCATCAACCGTAACAATCGCTTGAAGAGGCTCATCGAACTCGGCGCGCCCGACATCATCGTGCGCAACGAAAAGCGCATGCTGCAGGAATCTGTCGACGCGCTGTTCGACAACGGACGCCGTGGGCGTCCCATAGCCGGCGCTAACAAGCGCCCGCTGAAATCCCTTAGTGACATGCTCAAGGGCAAAACCGGTCGCTTTCGGCAGAACCTGCTGGGTAAGCGGGTCGATTACTCGGGCCGCTCGGTTATCGTGGTGGGCCCCGAACTGCGCCTGCACCAGTGCGGCCTGCCCAAGAAAATGGCGCTTGAGCTTTTCAAGCCTTTTATCTTCGGTCGGCTCGAAGAGCGCGGCCTGGTCACGACCATAAAGAGTGCCAAGAAGATGGTGGAGTCCGAGGGGGACGACGTCTGGAATATTCTCGACGAGGTCATCCGCGAGCACCGGTAATGCTCAACAGGGCCCCGACGCTGCACAGGCTGGGCATACAGGCTTTCGAGCCGGTGCTGATCGAGGGTAAGGCAATCCAGTTGCACCCGCTGGTCTGCGCTGCATTCAACGCTGACTTTGACGGCGACCAGATGGCGGTGCACGTCCCGCTGTCGGTCGAAGCCCAGGTCGAAGCCCGCACGCTGATGATGTCGACCAACAACATCCTCTCACCGGCCAACGGCAAGCCGATCATCGTGCCGACCCAGGACATTGTGCTTGGCCTGTACTACATGACCAGGCAACGGCCCGCCGTCAACGGCGCGGAGCCGCGCTTGTTTGCCAGCTTTGACGAGGTTCGGATGGCCTATGACCACGAGATGGTCAAGGTGCAGGAAGGCGTCAAGGTGCGTCACCAGGGCGAGCTGGTAGATACCACGGTTGGCAGGGTGCTGCTGTTCGAGATCGTGCCCGAGGGCGTCGATTTCTCGGAGGTCAACCGGGTCATGGACAAGCGACTTCTCGGTGACCTGGTCGATACGGCTTACCGCGTGGCGGGCAACAAAGCCTGCGTGGTAATGGCGGATCAGCTCAAGGACCTCGGTTACAAAGCGGCGACCCAGGCCGGCCTTTCAATAGGCATCAAGGACCTGAAGATTCCCGCAGCCAAGCAGACCCTGCTGGCAACGGCGGAAGCCAAGGTCAGGGAGATCCAGCTCCAGTACGAACACGGCGATATCACCAACGGCGAGCGCTATAACAAGGTGGTCGATGAGTGGGCGACGGTGACCGACGAGGTCGCCGACGAGATGATGCTGGGCATAGGCAGCCAGGAAACCGTTGACGAGGACGGCGACAAGGGCGAGATTGCCAGTTTCAACCCGGTCTACATGATGGCCGATTCGGGAGCGAGAGGCAGCGCCCAGCAGATGAGGCAGTTGGCCGGCATGCGAGGGCTGATGGCCAAGCCGTCGGGCGAAATCATTGAGACTCCAATCACGGCAAACTTCCGTGAGGGCCTGACTGTGCTCGAGTATTTCATATCGACTCACGGAGCCCGCAAGGGACTGGCCGACACCGCGCTGAAGACAGCGAACTCGGGTTACCTGACCCGCCGGCTGGTGGACGTGTCGCAGGATGCGATCATCAGCCAGGTCGACTGCGAAACCATTGACGGCATCGAGATGAGCTCGTTGATAGAAGGCGGAGAAGTCATCGAGCGACTAGGCGACCGGGTACTGGGTCGCGTGGCCCTCGAGGACATCATTGATCCCTTCGGCAGCGATGTGATCGTGGGGGCCAACGAGGAGATAGACGAAGACAAGGTAGCCCGCATCGAGGACGCCGGAGTGGAGAAGGTGAAAATCCGCTCGGTGCTCACCTGTCGTGCGAACCGCGGCGTCTGCACCCTGTGCTACGGACGCGACCTGGCTCGTGGTCACCTGGTGAGCCAGGGCGAGACCATCGGCGTGATAGCCGCGCAGTCCATCGGTGAGCCGGGCACGCAGCTGACTATGCGAACCTTCCACATCGGTGGCACGGCGAGTAGGCGGGCCGAGCAGACCAAGCTCGAACCCCGGCACGCCGGTACCATTCGTTACCATAACCTCGACTCGGTGAAGGACCCCGACGGCATAGCCGTTGTAATGTCACGCAACGCCGAGGTCATGGTAGGCGAGGTCATGAAAGACGGCCAGTTCCGGGAGAGGGAGCGTTACCCGCTCACCCACGGAGCGAGGCTGAGCAAGCAAGAAGAATCCACGGTAGAAGCCGGCGAAATCATAGCTGAGTGGGATCCGTTCCTGACGCCCATCATCACTGAAGTCGGGGGTGTCCTGAAATACGCCGACCTGGTGGATGCCGTTACCATCGAAGAGCAGGTTGACCCCAACACGGGCATGGCCACCAACGTGGTGAAGGGAGTGCCCACGGGCAAGGACTTACAGCCGCGCTTGTTCGTGGTCGACGAGGGTGGCAACACCATCGAGCGACCCAGGGGCGGAGCGGCTCGCTACAACCTGCCGCAAGGGGCTTACCTGAACGTCGAAGAGGGAGCCGAGGTTAAGCCAGGACAGGTCATCGCCAAGATTCCCCGTGAAACGACCAAGACCAAGGACATCACCGGTGGACTGCCCCGCGTTGCCGAGTTGTTTGAGGCTCGCAAGCCCAAGGAATCGGCGGTCATATCGGAGATCGACGGTCAGATCAGTTTCGGTGCCGACAGCAAGGGAAAACGCAAGGTCGTTGTGACCCCCGAAGTGGGCGAGGCGCGCGAATACCTGATCGCCAAGGGCAAGCATCTGCTCGTCCAGGACGGCGATTTCGTAAGCGTTGGCCAACAGATACACGCGGGCTCTTCGAACCCCCACGATATTCTCAACGCCAAGGGCGAAAAGGATCTCGCGGCTTACATGGTCGACGAGATACAGGAAATCTACCGCTTGCAGGGTGTACGCATCAACGACAAGCACATTGAGGTCATCGTCAGGCAGATGCTGCGCAGGGTGAAGATCACTGACACCGGCGATTCCGAGCTGTTGGTCGGGGACCAGGTGGAAAAAAACCGTTTCGAGCTTATAAACCAGGGCTTGATCGAACAGGAGCTAAGGCCGGCACGGGCCGACCCGATGTTGCTGGGAATCACCAAGGCGGCGCTGGCCACAGAGAGCTTTATCTCGGCGGCGTCCTTCCAGGAGACCACCAAGGTGCTGACAGAGGCCGCCATCAACGGGGCTGTCGACAACCTGGTCGGTCTCAAGGAGAACGTCATAATGGGCCGTCTCATTCCGGCAGGCACTGGATTATCGGACTATTCGGGGATTGAAGCCGACTGTCCGAACGCCGGGGAGCTGGTGGAAGACGACCTTAGCCCGATGCTGGCGCCCTTTGGAGATTGACTGGGAAGGATTTGCGAATTAGATTGAGCGATTCGCTGTTTTTCTGGACCCAGAAAAGGGTTCGAAAGGCGGCAGCTGAACAAGGAAAAGAGGAAAAGTAACCGTGCCGACTATCAACCAGCTCGTACGCAAACGCCGTAAAAAGCAGGTGCGCAAGAGCAATACGCCTGCCCTGGATGCCTGCCCACAGAGGCGCGGGGTGTGTACGCGCGTGTATACAAGCACGCCCAAGAAGCCGAACTCGGCGCTTAGAAAAGTAGCCCGTGTACGCCTGTCCAATGGCCAGGAAGTCACGACCTACATCCCGGGCGAAGGCCACAACCTGCAGGAGCACTCGGTGGTGCTGCTCAGGGGGGGCAGGGTCAAGGACCTGCCGGGTGTTCGCTATCACATTGTCAGGGGCACGCTCGATACCGTGGGCGTAGAAGAGCGTCGGCAGAGCCGATCGAAGTACGGCGCGCGGCGTCCGAAGTAAGGGGGATAGGGTAAATGTCTAGAAAAGGCCCTGCGCGTAAACGAGAACTTCTTCCTGACCCGCGTTTCAAGGAAACCGTCGTAACGCAGTTTGTGAACTGCATGATGGTGGACGGCAAGAAGAGCCTCGCTGAAAGAATTTTTTATAGTGCCCTTAGCAAGGTTAAGGAACAGACCGGCGAGGACGGTTTGGAGACTTTTAAGAAAGCGCTCGACAACGTGCGTCCCTCCGTGGAGGTGCGTTCACGGCGAGTCGGTGGAGCGACCTACCAGGTTCCCGTCGAGGTGAGACCGACCCGCAGGGTGGCATTGGCCATACGTTGGATCATCTCCAACGCCAGGTCGAGAGGCGAAAAGACGATGCGCGACCGCTTGTCGGCCGAGCTCGTTGACGCAGCCAACAACCGTGGCTCGGCAGTTAAGAAAAGAGAAGATACCCACCGAATGGCGGAGGCCAACAAGGCTTTCGCGCATTATCGCTGGTAGTTGCTCGAAGAAAAGACCAGGCAACAGGCGAGATAGTAAAGATTCATCATGGCAGCTGCTGTACCACTGAATAAAACCCGTAACATCGGGATCATGGCCCATATCGATGCGGGCAAGACGACCACGACCGAGCGGATTCTTTTCTACACGGGTGTGAGTCATCGGATGGGAGAGGTCCACGACGGCGCGGCCGTCATGGACTGGATGGTCCAGGAACAGGAGCGGGGAATCACCATAACCTCGGCGGCTACAACTTGTTTCTGGGATGACCACCGCATCAATATTATCGACACGCCCGGCCACGTGGACTTCACCATAGAAGTGGAACGATCGTTGCGGGTTCTTGACGGAGCCGTTGCTGTTTTCTGTGCGGTGGGCGGCGTTGAGCCGCAGTCGGAAACAGTGTGGCGGCAGGCTGACAAGCACGGAGTGCCGCGCCTGGCCTTCATCAACAAGATGGACCGCGTAGGCGCGGATTTCGAAAGGGTGCTCGGTGAATTGCGCGATCGCATGGGCGCTCCAGCCGTCGCCTTGCAGCTGCCCATCGGTGCCGAAGACAAGTTTATAGGCGTCGTCGATCTCGTCGGCATGACCGGCTGGGTCTGGGAAGTAGAAGACATGGGCGCCGAGCCCAGCGAGTGTCCGATTCCTGCCGACATGGTCGACGCTGCTAATGCCGCGAGAGAAAAGCTGGTCGAGGCTGTTGCTGATGTGGATGAGCAGGTCCTTGAAAAGTTTCTCGAGGGTGAGGAAGTTGGAGAGGCGGAACTGATCGCGGGCATACGCAAGGGAACCACGAGTCTCGATATCTGCCCGGTGCTGTGTGGCTCGGCATTCAAGAACAAGGGCGTACAGACGGTTCTCGACGCGGTGACCAGGTACCTGCCCTCGCCGTTGGACGTACCCCCGGTCGTGGGCATAAACCCCGACAGTGGCGAAGAAGAAACGCGCGATGCCAGTACCGACGCCCCGGCTGCTGCGCTCGCGTTTAAGATAATGTCGGATCCTTACGTCGGTACCTTGGCCTTTTTGAGGGTCTACTCGGGCAGGCTGAAAGTCGGCGACACCGTCCTCAACTCGACCAAGCGCAAGAAAGAACGCGTTGGCCGCTTGCTGCGCATGCACGCCAACAACCGCGAGGATGTGGAGGTGGCCGAGGTTGGCGATATCGTGGCCATCGTTGGACCCAAGACGCTTCGTACCGGCGATACCGTTTGCGACGTACGCTCACCGATTACACTGGAAAGTATCGATTTCCCGGACCCGGTTATCTCGGTTGCCATCGAGCCCAGGACCAAGGCTGACCAGGAAAAGATGGGCCATGCCTTGCAGAAGCTCGGTGCCGAGGATCCCAGTTTCAGGGTCAGCCACGACGAAGAGACCAACCAGACGCTGATTTCGGGTATGGGCGAGCTTCACCTTGAGGTGATTATCGACCGGCTTACCCGCGAGCATTCGGTCGACGCTAACGTGGGCCGGCCGCAGGTAGCCTACAGGGAGACCGTGCGTAAGACGGTCAGGCAGGAAACCCGTTTCGTCAAGCAGACCGGTGGCCGCGGGCAGTTTGCGCACGTGTGCATCGAGCTGGCCCCCCAGGAGCCGGGCGGTGGCTTTGAATTCATAGACAAGACCAAGGGTGGCGTTATACCCCGTGAGTACATTTCCTCGGTAGGAAACGGCGTGCGTGCCGGCCTCGGTTCGGGGCCCCTGGCCGGTTACCCGGTGGTTGATTGCAAGGTGGAGCTCTACGACGGTTCTTCTCACGACGTCGACTCCTCGGAGATGTCTTTCAAAATTGCGGGATCGATGGCCATCAAGGCAGCCCTGCAGAAAGCTTCCCCTGAATTGCTTGAGCCGGTCATGGCCGTCGAAGCCGTCGTGCCCGACGATTACATGGGCGATGTTATCGCCGACATAAACAGCCGGCGCGGTCGTATCACGAAGATGGACACCAAGGGTGCCACGCAGGTAATCAGCGCGCAGGTTCCGCTGGCCGAGATGTTTGGTTACGCCACGGAGTTGAGGTCACGGACTCAGGGCCGTGGCACTTACTCGATGCAGTTTGAACACTACGAGCCGGTACCGGCTTCGGTTTCCGAGGAGTTGGCCGTCAAAGCGGCCAACTCTTGATGATGAGAATGGCTTGAAGAAAGCTGGAGAGGAGAGGAAGAATGGCCAAGGAGAAATTTGATCGCAGCAAGGAGCACGTAAACGTGGGGACCATTGGTCACGTTGACCACGGTAAGACCACAC
>DUBO01000042.1 GCA_012960245.1 Candidatus Binatota bacterium
GACGCCGACGCTCTTGAGCAGGACTGCGACCTGTTCGACAACAGCGCAGCTGACAACAGCTGTTCCGCGCTTGGCATGATCGTCAGCGATTTCGTGGGAACCGAGCCGGCCTCGAACACGCCCTGGACGGCGACCTCCTACCTGGCGCCGAACCTGGTCTACTCGGGCTGGTACCACGGTGCCGGGACCTACCCGGTCCCCGGGGTAGACGATGCCTTCGGCTTCTACGTGAACGCCACCGCCACTGTCAGCACCCTGGCCGAGGCCGTGGTTGATGACGAGTACCTGGGTTTCACGCTCGAGGATCCGGCGGGGACTGTCGACCTGAACGCGAAGAAGGTCAACTTCAGCATCCAGCGCTTCAGCTGGCACGCACCGAGGCGGTACTCCCTCTTCACCAGCGTCGATGGATTCCAGCCCGGTGACGAGATCTTCACCTCGAGCACCATTGCCCACGGCGACCTCGGTGTCGCCGACTTCGACTTCATCCTGCCTCTGAGCGGCTACGACGCGATCGCCGGGCCGGTCGAGGTCCGCCTGTACGCGCACGAGGGCAGTTACAACCACCAGACGAGCATGGTTGCCTTTGAGATCATCGAGCCCGGGCCGCTCTACACCTTGAATCTCAGTGCCGGACCAGGGGGTTCGGTGACCTCCGACCCGGCGGGGACGGTGTTCGAGGCGGGGACCGTGGTCAAGCTGCAGGCGACGCCGGCGGTCGAGCACTCCTTCGGGGGCTGGACGGGCGAAGTCTCGGGCCTGGGCAACCCCCGCAGCATCACCATGGGAGCCGACACCACGGTCACCGGCGTCTTCAACGTCAATCCGCCGCCGAATATGACCCTGGGGATGAACCTGGGCAGCGTCGTGGACTGGGCCACCTCGTGGGACTTTGTTGACGTGTTCCGGATGAGCCGGACCTGGCTCACGCGCAGTGTGGGCGGGAGCGAGTGGGACAGCGGGATGAGCGCAGAGATGCCGACCGACGCGAACGGCTGGCCAACGGGCCTGCCCTTCCTCGCCAGCGACGGGGCCAATCACTTGGCGCACACGCTGCTGCCCGCGCCCGAAGCGGGGGACTACACCCTGATCCTCGAAGGCGCGGGCCGTATCCGGCTCAAGGCCCAGGGCGCCGGCACCCAGGAGTTCATCCCCACCGGAGGCGGAACCTCGACCTACACCTTCACCGTGCCCCCAGGCGGGGAGGGCTACATCTACCTGGAGATGCACGACTCGTCGTCGAGCGCCGACTACATCCGCAATCTGCGCCTGATCCGGCCGGGTTTCGCCGGTGTCTATCAGAGCGATCCCTTTCACCCCCTCTTCCTGCAGCGGCTCGCGACTTTCGCCAACCTGCGCTTCATGGACTGGGGCGAGACCAACGCCTCGCCGCTGGTCTCCTGGAGCGAACGGACGACAGTGGACACCTACACCCAGACGCGCGACGAGGGGGTGGCCCTGGAGCACATGGTCGAGCTGGCGAACACTCTCGACCAGGACCCCTGGATTTGTATCCCGCACGAGGCCGATGACGACTACGTCCGGCAGACGGCCGCCCTGTTGCGCGACAGCGTGGATCCGTCACTGAAGATCTACGTCGAGTACTCGAACGAGACCTGGAATGGAATCTTCGAGCAGACCTCATACGTGCAGGCCATGGGATCGAGCCTGGGGCTCGATCCGGACCCTTGGACGGCGGGGCAGATCTTCTGCGCCATGCGCTCGGCGCAGATCTGGGAGATCTTCGAGCAGGAGTTCGTCGACGACAGCCGGTTGGTCAAGGTGCTCGCGACGCAGTCGGCGAACCTGTCCATCACGAGCGCGCGTTTCAGCGCCCTGAACGATCCGGCGATTAATCCCGCCTACAACATGCCGGACGCCCTCGCGGTCGCGCCTTACTTCGGCCAGGTCTACACCCCGGCCGACATTCCGCCCGCCGCGCCATCCTATCCCACGCTGGACGATATTCTGGACGTGGACGCGCCCGCGATGATAGCCACGGCGTGGGCCGACGTTGTTGCGCAGAAAGCCGTTGCCGATACGCAGGGCGCGCGGCTGGTCTGCTACGAGGGGGGGCAGCACTTCGTGGGTAGCCTCGGCGCCGAGAACGACTTGACCCTGACCGGCATCCTGCAGGCGGTCAACCGCGACCCGCGCATGTACCAGCGCTACCTCGAGTACCTCGACCTGCTTCACGACGCGGGGGTGTCGATGTTCGGCAACTTCAGCTACGTGGGGGACTGGACCAAGTGGGGCTCGTGGGGAGTGCTCGAGGACCAGGCCCAGCCCGTGGCGGACGCACAAAAGTACCGGGCCCTGGTTGACTGGACCCCCAGCGTCCCGCGCGTGGCGACGGCCTTGAGCTGCAGGTGACCGACGGTGCATCCGGTCCTTCCAGTAAACTACAGGGTGTGCCACCGTGGGCGGGTGAACAGGACCTGGACTCTATGCGCGGCCCTCCTGCTGGTCGCCGGTGCTGCCGGCGCGCAACCCCTGGGCAAATCTTCGCAGGCCTGCGTCAACGCCATGAACAAGGGCGCCGCCAAGGTTTCGTCGGCCCAGGCAAAAGATAACAGCGGTTGTATTAAGCAGGCCGCGCGCCTGGAGCCTGCCGGAACGGGCGCCGAGGCTTGCCTCGTGGCCGACCAGCGGGGCAAGATCGCGCGTGCACAGGCCAAGACCCTGGCGGGCGAGACCCGCAGCTGCGACGTCACACCCAGCTTTGCCTACAGTTCAGGCCAGCTGGTCAACGCGGCCGCCGCGCGTGAAACGATGGCGCTGATACACGACGTGTACGGCCAGGACCTGGACGCGGCCGTCGTGGGCAAGGACGCGGACCGCAACGGGGCCACCTGCCAGTTGAGCGCCGCCAAGGGATCGGCCAAGTTGCTGGCGGCTGTTTCTCGCGAGTTCGTTGATACCAAGAAGAAAGGTCTGCGCGATGAGATTTTTGCGGACGCGGCCTCGCTGCAGCAGGCCTGCTTTGACGCGATCAACAATGACCAACGCGGCAAGATCGCCCGCGCCGAGCAGAAGCTCGCCTCGCTGCTTGAAAAAAAGTGCGTGGCCCGTGGGGTCGACCTGGCGGCGGTCCTGGCTGGACAGTGCGCCGGCGAAGCCTCTGCCGGCTCTTCGGCGGCGGCTGACTGCGTCGAGGCGAGGGTACGTTGCCGCGCTTGCCGCCTGTTCAACGACGCCGACGCTCTTGAGCAGGACTGCGACCTGTTCGACAACAGCGCAGCCGACAAAAGCTGCCCCGCCTGTGGCGACGGCGTGGTCGATCCCGGCGAAGAATGCGAGCGCAATCCGGACGGGGAGTGGGGCGTGCCTGAGTTTACCCTTACTATCCCTGCGCCGCCCCTGGGGCAGGGTGCATACCTGGTCGACATCCAGGCATCGTATCCAGCCGTCGACTGGAGCACGCTCGACCGCCTTTACCTCGAAGGGGGTGAATACAAGTTTCTTCGTATAGGGAACCTCCCGGTGCGTTCGGCCGACCGACCGTTGATCATCACCAACGTCAACGGGCGGGTCCGCGTGGGTGGCCAGGGACACTATTACCTGCTCTCTCTCAGCGGCGGGTCCAACTGGGTCTTGACGGGCAAGTACGACCCGGTATCCCTGACAGGGGATGCCGCGTTCCCTGGACACAGGGAAAACAACTACGCCAATACCCGTGGAACCTACGGAATCCTCGTCGACGACGATTTTTATTTGTTCGGATCTGGGTTCTCAGGGGTCTCAGTAGGGAGCCAGGTACCGGTCGGCATCGTGAATCCGCCGACCAGTGACTACGAGCTTTCGTTTATCGAGATCCGCGAAGTGGGCTTTGCCGGCATGACCCTCAAGACTGACGACGGTACAGTACCGATGAACAACGTCTACGTTCACGACAACTATATCCACGACACCGGGAGCGAAGGGCTGTACATCGGCAGCACCCAGACGGCTCCGCAACATTCCTTCAACAACCTGCACATCGAAAACAACCGGATTCTGCGCACCGGGACCGAGGCCCTGCAGGTCGGGCAGCTTGGCGATGGCTGCAAGATCAATAACAACGTGTTCGCGCTCGCGGCCATTGACTGGAAGGACTCCTTCCAGGCCTTTCAGGACAGCACCAGCCAGATGGATGTGCGCTACGGCCAGAGCTCCATACACGACAACGTGTTCATCGGCGCGGCGAACACGCTGATCGGCTTCTTCGGTCAGGAAAGTGGAGACGTGCACGCACCCGGTGACGGCATGACGATCCACGACAATTTCTACAGCTCGTTTCGTTTCCTTGGGGCCTTCATGGGAGGCGACGCCGACGGGGTATCCGCGTACCAGGTCGAGCGAAACGTATTCCGGCAGTTCGACTTCCAACGCGACGAGATCTACGCGGGCAGCGTGCACCCGGGCCATCTGATCCGCGTGCACGCGACACAAACCAACCCGATCACGCTGCTAGACAACGTTTTTGACGAGCCCAGCCTCGAACTGGTCAACGGCCTGGGTGGAGCGCTCAACGGCACGGTGGGAAACATTACGGCCAGCGGCAACAGCCGTGGGACCGTCGACCCAGTCACGTTCAACGACTTTATGGGCTTGCCAGCCGACGTTGACTACTTGCTGATCGAGCGTTGGAGCGCGACCTCGAGCAGGGCAGGAGGAGTGCCCACGATCTACAACACGGGTGACTACGTCATGCACGAGGGGAACTTCTATTTGTGTGTCGAAGCAGGCACCCACTCGGGCAAGGAGCCGACGACCAATCCGACCACGTGGCAGCTGTTGCCGTTACCGGGCGACGATGTTCGGTTGGCCCCCGGCTCGGCTCATACGGGCCTCGGATTGCTCGACACCGTGCCAGTGGGCAAGAAACACTTGCGCGCCGGGAGCAGTGGCAAGGAGTTTTTTCCGGCTTTTCGATAAACGCACGGTGTACTCCCTCCCCGGACGAGCGATGGTAAAAACCGGGCTTCCAGTAGACCACGGGGCGTGACACCGTGGGCGGGTGACCAGAACCTGGACTCTCTGCGTGGCCCTTCTGCTGGTGGCTGGCGTCGCCGGCGCGCAACCCCTGGACAAACCTTCGCAGGCCTGCGTCAACGCCATGAACAAGGGCGCGGCCAAGGTCTCGTCGGCCCAGGCAAAAGAGAACACCGGTTGTATTAAGCAGGCCTCGCGGCAGGAGCCTGCCGGCACGGGTGCCGAGGCTTGTCTCGTGGCCGACCAGCGCGGCAAGATCGCAAGAGCCCACGCCAAGACCCTGGCGGGCGAGACCCGTAGCTGCGACGTTACACCCAGCTTTGCCTACAGTTCAGGCCAGCTGGTCAACGAGGCCGCCGCGCGTGAGACGACCGCGCTGGTACACGACGTTTACGGCCAGGACCTGGACGCTGCCGTGGTGGGCAAAGACGGGGATCGCAACGGGGCCGGCTGCCAGTTGAGCGGCGCCAAGGGCTCGGCAAAGTTGCTGTCGGCCGTTTTGCGGGAGTTCGTTGATACCAAGAAAAAAGGCCTGCGCGATGAGAGTTTTGCTGACGCGGGCTCGCTGCAGCAGGCCTGCTTCGACGCGATCAACAATGACCAACGCGGCAAGATCGCCCGCGCCGAGCAGAAGCTTGCCTCGCTGTTTGAGAAGAAGTGCGTAGCCCGTGGGGTCGACCTGGCTGCGGTCCTGGCAGGACAGTGCGCCGGCGAAGCCTCTGCCGGCTCTTCGGCGGCGGCTGACTGCGTCGAGGCGAGGGTGCGTTGCCGCGCTTGCCGCCTGTTCAACGATGCCGATGTTCTTGAGCAGGACTGCGACCTGTTCGACAACGGCGCGGCCGACAACAGCTGTCCTGCCTGTGGCAACGGCGTGGTGGAGGCCGGCGAAGAATGCGACGACGGCGTCGAGACTGCCACCTGCTACGCTGACTGCACGGCGACCGCCTGCCCCGACGGCACTTGCGGCCTTGGCGAGGATTGCGGCAACTGCGCGACCGACTGCGGTTCGTGTTGTGGCAACGGCAGCTGCGACAGCGGGCTGGGCGAAGACTACGTGAGTTGCCCGTCGGAATGCGATGCCCCGGGTAACTGCGACGTTGCTACCCCCTGGCAGGACATAGCACCCAGCCTGCTGGGCATAACCGACCTGTTGCCGTCGCTGCCCGACACGGCGCTGTCGGTTAGCTGGCCCGACCCGCTTCCGACTTTTCTCTCCGACACGCTTGCGCCCGTTGATCCACCGGTGGGTTGGACGCCCGATGATTCCACCTGCGACGTGTCGGTAAGCTGGGACGTCGATCGCGTCGAGGCGGGCCCCATCAAGGACTACGCCGGCGATCCTCACTGCCGTGTCACTCTCACCGACCACCCCACCAACGGCAACGCTCTTTTCTTCGCTAATCGCTGGCCCACGGGCAGCATACACATACCCATTTCGGGCGATCCGACCTGGGCGCAGTTTCGCTTTCCGCTACCGCCCGCGCACCGGGCGGTGCGCCTCAACTACAGGATCGCCTGGGCGCGCCTGTTCGGCAGCCAGCCCGATCCATGCCACGCCGACGACACCGACGAGCTGGGCAACTGCATTCCCAAGTACAAGGAGGCCGCCGAGGATTGGAGCGAGAATGTTCCACCCGGCCTGTTCCTGTTGTGGGGCAAGGCGGGCAACTGCCAGGGCTATGTGATTACCGGGCCCCACGATCCGGCGGCGGAAGTTTCTTACTCGGGAGCCCAAACTTACAGCGTAGACGTGCCTGAATCCTTGCAGACAGTAGACGAACTGGTGGTGGCGGCGTTCATATACCGCCAGTACCCCGGCGGGTGTGACGGGGCCAACTGCCTGTCGGGACGCTTCGTGTACAACAGCATGGCAATACAGGATCTCACGCTGGACACCGAGGAAATCTTTAATCCTCCCTCGCTACCGGCCCTCGACCATCCGAGGTTGTTCGGGGCGAACGAGCAGTGGCTGGCCGGGCAGGAAGTATTTAACAACCTGCCCTGTTACTACGCGCCGGTTTACGAGGAAGGCGCGGGCTGGGGCTCGGTAACAAACATCCGTAATATGTGGGACGTCTATACCCGGGGCGGCAAGGTCTGCAACGGCGAGGACCCCGTGCTCATCGAAGACCATCCCGACGCGGCTCCTTACCTGGACGGTACGGCTGCGGGTAACTGGAACGAGGACCGAGCTATCCGCGTGCTGCACCTGCTGCGCCGCGTGCGCGCCTGCCACGAGCAGGGTGGCGGTGGCTGCCAGTTTTCGCTGGCTGATATCGACGCGCTGGTGGCACAGTTCATAGCCGTGGAGATCGCCCGTTTCGGTGACTGGACCTGGGAGAACCAGAGCCTGGTGTTCGACCTGGGGACGCTACCGCCCATGCGCTACTGGTCTATATTTGCCGATACCCTGTGGGATGACCTGTCGCAGGCCGACCACGACATCATAGCCACCGAGATGGGCAGCCGTATCGATGTCTTTCTGCAGCACGCCGAAAACCACCACTGGGCGTTGTACAACGGCAACAACTGGACGCCGGTGTTGTCGCTGGCCGCCATGTACTGGGCGATTACCTATTACCACGAGGACCCCCGTGCACCGCAGGTGGCGCTGACCGCGCTCGGGGTTTTGTGGCTGCACCGTGATTTTTACCTGGCCGACGGCGCTTACAAAGAAGGGTTGATGATGTACACGCACGTGTCCTTCGACAACCTGCGGCAGATCAACATGCTGTCGCGCGCTACTTTCGGCGAGTCCATCGACAGCGTACGCTGGGACCGTATGCCCGCAGTGAGTCAGTGGGCGCTGGAGTTCCTGGCACCCGACGGCCTGACGGTGGACTACGGTGACTCCTGGGCCAAGCGCGGTTGGTCGACCTTCATGCCCCTGTACATGGCCATGGCGTCGGAGCTGATCGGGCAGGGGCCGGCGACCGTCGATCCCTGCACGGCGCGGGCTTATTTCAACAATCGCTGGTTCGACTGGGGCCTGCGCAATCCCTTTACTATTGATGCTTCGCTTGCGCGTGACTGGGTGGCCTTGGTCGAACAGTGCTCCGCGGCTGCGCTGGCCGGTACCCAGGTGACCGTGCTTGAGGAAGGCGGCTGGGGCAACATCCGCGTGGGCCTGCCCGGTTCTACGGTCACGGCGACGCTGGGCGATGTTGAACAACGCTACGAGCAGGCTGACCAGACCTTCTTGTCTGTAAGCGCCATCCCCAACACCTTCCCGCACACCGAGCTCGATTTCGGCAGCCTTGTATGGGTGGCTTACGGCACGCGACTTCTGGCTGACCTTGGTTACGGCTCGATTGATATCGGCTACGGGATTCCACCCGACTATGCTCCTGACAACAACCCCACCGGGCACAATACCCTGGTGGTACCCGGGGCCCTGTGGGACGGCGACCCGTCGACCAACACCAGCCAGGTAGAAGACACGCCGGGCATCATAGAGAGCCTCACCGTTTCTGGCATCGAGCTGCTGCACCTCGACGGTGACGCGGTTTATGGGCGTGATGACCTGGACGATGGATGGCTCGATACCTTTGACCGTTGGCTGCTGCCGCTCGATGGTGGGCACTTCATAGTCGCCGATGGCTTCCGGGTTAGAGCTGACCGGCCCGACAGCAGCGTGCAGGAGTACTGGCACACTTACGACATGCTCACGCCGCCGGCCGCGGTAGACTGCCACTACACCAGCCAGCACGTGGAGATTAGCTTGCCCGACCCCGGCCGCCTGCACCTGCTGCCGGTCTGCAGTTCGCTCGACCGCTATGGCGCGGCCGAGAGCGCGGGGGAAATTGTCGGGGCCTCGCTCGCCGCCGGCGGTTTCGTAGTGGATGCCCCCTTCGAGTTTCTCAACCGCCTTGGCGGTACCGAGCGCAGGGGCCGCGCGCGCTGGGTTCCCGACCAGGCGCTAGGCTCCGACCTGCGGGTATTCCTGCTGCTGGCTGCGCCGTCGGAAGGCGCGCTTCCGGCCGCCACGATCACCCAGGATCCCTGCGCGGCTGACAGTTGCTTCCAGGTCAGTATCGGGGCCGACACCTGGGAGCTATCCTTCTCGGGCCAGGACGGGGTCTACTACCTGCTCAGTGTCGTCCAGCAGTGACCGTCGGGGTGTGAAGCCGGCACTGCTGACGGGGCGGCTTGGAACACCACGGCGATGCGGTGCTCAGACTTCGACTTCAATGGTGTCGCGAAGGCTGTAATGCCCGCTGACCGCCACGTGGTCCACGAGCGTGTGGCAGAGTAGACGTGCTCCCCGTTCGGATAACTGGAGTACGACCACCTTGTCTTTGCCGTGCAGGCTGAGCCACATCGGGCCCAGCACCGAGCAGGACGAGCCGGTGGCAGGGTCCTCGGGTATACCCATGGCGGGTGCGAAGAATCGGGATTCGATATCGCAGCCGTCGCCGGGAGCGCAGACTATTACTTGGGCCTTGTCCAGTCCGGCCAGCGCTTTCATGTCGGGCTCAAGCCGTGCTATCTCGCCGGGCCTGTCAAACAGGCCCACGTAGTGGGTATCCGTAACCAGCACCGTGGTCGGGATGGCTCCCAGTGCGCCGGCCAGTTGTCCGTCATCGTCTGCAGGTTGGCATGTAAGCGCCGGCAGAATTATTTCAATCGATTCTTCGCCAAGCGGTCGAGCCTCCAGGCGACCGCTTCGGGTGTGAAAAGCCAGGCTGTGGATCGCCTTGCCCGCTTGGTCCAATAGCACCGCGGCGGTGGCCAGTGTCGCGTGTCCGCACAGGTCGACCTCGCAGGTGGGGGTAAACCACCGTAGGTCGTGGTCGCCGTCTTTGCGGGGGACTGCGAAGGCGGTTTCAGGCAGGTTCATATGAGCGGCGATGGCCTGCATCGCCTTATCGGGCAAGGGAGTATCGGGCAGGCATACCCCGGCCGGGTTGCCTCGCAGCCGCGGCTGATCGTCGAAGGCGTCTACCGTTGTTACGGGGACGTTCACTGTCTACAGGCTGCCCCTTGTTACCATGAGCAGGAACACGGCGATCATCGTCACGGTCGCGATAAGACCGGCGACGCTCCAGCGCCGGCTCAGGCTGATGTACTCCGCCTGGGCCTGGGCGTCATCGGCCGCGGCCGAGTGCGCCAGGCGTGCGAGCGCTGATTCTGCGCGAAAAGACCAGGCCAGTATGGCAGCCAGGACGGCGTAGAGCAGCAGGGCGGGCGGCAGCCAGCCGCTGCTGAACGAGTGCTCGCCGATCAGGGCCTGCACCAGTCCGGTGGCGGGCAGCAGCAGCGCGGCAGGCAGCATAAACAGACGATTGTTGAGCAGCACCTGCTGCATGGCCCAGCAGCGCCGCTGCCAGTCACCGTTGCGATCGGCTGCTGTTTTAAGCAGGCCGTTTGCCAGGCTGACGCCGAAAAATACCGACGCGGCCAGGAGGTGAACCGTCTTGAGCAGCAGTACCGGGTGCACGCGGCACTGTTAGCTGTCTAGCTGCGAATGCACAAGCCGAGGCGAGGCAAGGGAAGCGAGTGTCGCCGGTTCAGTTGCAGCTGCCGTCGGCGAGGCCGTTGTCAAACTGGTCGCAGTCGTAGGCCATGTCGTCAATGACGTTGAGCTCCAGGCAGGTTTTGCACAACGTTACTTCGACCGCGCAGTCTGCAGCCGCTGTCCCGTCCGGGCTGGCCGAGCAACTTCCGGGCAGCGTCTGCGACACGTCAACCGAAGTGCAATTCTTTCTCATTTTACTGGATGTCTTGTTTCGGGCCCTGGCCAGTTTACCCGAGGAGTCCGTCGCCAGGACATCAAAACAGCCGGCCAGTTGTTCGCTACCCGTGAAACTTCCGGCCTTAAGTCCCGACTTCTTGCAGGCCTGGAACAGCTTGTGAACTGAGAACGACAGCTTGCTTGCCGAGAATTGCACGGTGGCCTGGCAGCGAGCGCCGTCTCGGTTCTCGGCCGTGGTAAGCGCTGCCGACGACAGGTCATTGCCGAGTAACCCGGCGACCAACGACAGTTCTCCGTCCTCCGCGCCGTCGCCGGCGGTCGCGGCGTCGGTGAAACCAAACGAGGGAGGCGACTGGCACTTGCCGAGCACGGTGTCACTCAGCTTCTGGCGGGCCTTGGCAACCTTGCCCTTGGGATCGGTCGTGATGCAGGCCTGGGCGCCCGCGGTGTCGCCCTTGGCGGCTGTTTTCATACAGCCCTTCGCGATCTTGCCACGGGCCTTGGCGACCTTGGACGCAGCCTTGTTGACCAATACGATGCAGGCCTGCTGGGCCTTGTCTGGAGCCACCTCGGCGGCACATTCGTCCGAACAACCGTCACCGGGGGTGTTGTTGCCGTCATCGCAGCTTTCCACTCCCTGCTCGGTGTAGCCGTCGCCGCAGAAAGCCTCCAGGCAGTTAGCAGTACAGGCGTCGGTGTTACTGGAGTTGCCGTCGTCGCACTGCTCGCCACTGTCCTGCACGCTGTCGCCGCACGAAGCGCTGCTGCAGTCGGTCCGGCACGCGTCGGGAGTACTGTCCGAGTTGGCGGGGCCGTCGTCGCACTCCTCGACCCCAGCCTGCACCGCGCTGTCACCGCAGGTCGCGTCCAGGCAGGTGGACAGGCAGGCATCGGTATCGTCCAGGTTGCCGTCGTCGCACTGTTCGCCGGCAGTGGAGTTGACCGCCTGGTCGCCACAGGTCGCCGCCGTGCAATCGGCATCGCAGGTTGCTGATTCTCCAGAATCGTCGCAGTCCTCGCCCGGGTCGGTTACGCCGTTACCGCAGGAAGACGTAACCTGGGTAACCACGGCCTGGCTGCCGCTTTGACCCTCGTTTGAACTTCCCTGGGCGCTTGCGCTGAGTGAAACCTCGGTCCCTATCTCGACGTTATCCAGGTACCAGCCGGTACCGGGCACGCTGCTGTCACTGCCCATGCGCCAGCGCAGCAGCACTTGCTCACCCGTCCAGGCCGATAGGTCTATGGTGGTCTGCAGGTACTCGCCGCTGCTTCCTGAGAAGGCCTGCCGTCCGCCCAGCGGATTGCTGCAACAGGTGTTAAGGCTGGAATTGTAGCCGTTGGCCGTCATCGCCGACCCGAGATCGCTCCAGCTGCTACCGCCGTCGCTGCTTATCTCGACGACACCGCCGTCGTAACCGGGCTCGGTGTTGTAGTCGTGCCAGAAGGTGAGCGTCGGGGTGCCGGCCACGGCGATGGGCGAGGCCGTGCGGACCCACAGGTCACTTTCGATGCCCGGGTCAGGCGCAAACCACGACTGGCCCGAGCCGCCACCGGGATCGAAGCAGGTGGGAGAAGACAGGTCGGGTGTGACAAGGGTGAGACCCTCGATGCTGCTGATCACTATCGTTCCGCTGGCGAAAAACGGGTAAACATTCCACGCCCCCGCGAACGCCGCTGCATCGCTGGCCGGGTAGATGTCGAAGGACGCGACCTCGCACAGGTTTCCGTTGGCAATGTCGGAAAGGTCGATGATTCGCAGGCCGGTGGTGTAGTTCGATTCGTAGGCGTAGCCGTTCTTGATGTACAGGTTGTGGTCGATGCTGGGCAGGTGCGATGTGTAACTCGCGCCGAAAACAGGTGCGTCCAGGTCGCTTACGTCCACGATGTAGGTGCGCGTGTTGTGTCCGCCATATGCTTCGTCGAGCTCATCGTTGAGAAGCACGTAAGCGTGGTCCTCGGTGACCCATCCCTGATGGGTGTATGATACGCCGCTGTAGCCCGTCCGCGAGATCTGCACCGGGCTGCTCTTGTCCTCCACGTTAACGATGGTGAGCGTGTCCTCGTTGAAGGCGAAGCAGATTTCCTGGCCGCTGTAGGCCGAATCCGGTCCCGCGTAGACCACGCACTGCACGTCGTGGGTGTAGCCGTCGCCCGAGTAGCAGCCGGCCTGCACGGGCGAGGCGGGCGACGACAGGTCGACCATGTGCAGCCCGGCCGAGCAGGTGCTGCTGCCCACCACGTATGCAAAGCCCGTGTCCTCGTTGATCGCTATGTTGTGGGCGTTGCCGAAGTTGGGGTAGTGGGCGGTCTCGCTGAAAGTGACGGGTGGCGATGCCACCGAACGCAAGCCGGTGAGATCGAACACCTGCATGCCGTGTGCGCCGTTATTATCGGAGACGATGTAGACGTGGTCGGCGTATACCTTCATGTCGCGCCAGGCGCTTTCGCCGGTGGCCGTTGGCAGGTCGCCGAGGTAGATAGGAGCGGCCGGGTCGGTGACGTCAAGGAACGAGGTGCCAGTGGAGCGTCCGGCTATGGCGTACTCGCTCCCGGTGGTGCTGTCGGTCCAGCCCCAGCTGTCGTTACCGTCTCCCCCGCCTATGGCCGACATGGGGAAGAACTGCTCAAGATCTACCGAGTTGCAGGAGAATACGTCGGCCTTGCCGTCGATGCAGGCCGTGGCACCCACCGTGGTGGTAGGCACCGACTTACTCGACCCCTTTCCGCCGAAAGGATTGCTTCCGCTCAGGCTCCAGTCAGCACTTCCAAGGTTATGGCCAGCCACCCACGCTCCACTGCCCGATTCCATGTCGTCGGAAAACGCTACCTGGGTACCCGAACCGGGGCCTACCAGCACCTGGTAACTGCGCTGGGCCTGCGCCCCGGCCGCCAGCGAGAACGTCGACCAGCTCACAGTGCCGCCCGATTCCGAGCCGCCGTCACTGGCCGAGCCGGCGATATAGCTGGAGCCCGAAGGCACCGTGGCAGAAAGAGCGACGCCTGTAAGACTCGATCCCCCGGTATTGGTAGCAGTCACCGTGTAGTTAAGAGCCGAGCCGGCAAACGCGGGGTCATCGGAGGGTACTATGCCGACAGACAGGGTTGACGGCGGGGTACATGCAACACCGCTCAATATCCCGCGGTCACAGAACGCCGTTCGGATAGTCGCGTCGTCCAACCCGGAGTAGAGGTTGACGTTTGCCTGCAGCAGGGCCAGTGCCGCGTCTGTCATCGTTGCGTTACACGGTACCGAGAAGTGGTGCTCCAGCACCAGCGTGTCGGCCTTGGTCGCGCCAAGTGCCAGCCTTATGTCCCACACGGCGCGCGACCAGATTTCTCCGTCTGCGTGTGCTGAGCCCACCAGGTCTCCGGGATAGGTCTTGTTGCCGTCAACGCGCCTGAGGCAGGCCGGGTTTCCCGAGCCAAAGGAGGTGGCGTCCCAGTCGCCCACGCAGGCCGCGTGGGAAGCCTGGTAGGTGGCGTCGCCATTGGGCAAGTAGAAACTGGCGGCCAGGTAGTCGCCGAAGCCCTCGCCCATGGCTCCCATATCCCCGCCACCCCAGCAGGCATTCTGGTCGTGCTGGACCGCGTGCCCATACTCGTGGGCAATGATGTCGGCGTCCTCTCCGTCGTCGATACCGCCGTCACCGAAGTGCACGGCGTCGTCGCCAGTGGAGTAGTAGGACTGGTCATCAGCAAACCAGTGCGCGTTGGCCAGCGTTGGAAAGTCACGAATGCCGTTGGCCGGTGGCGTGTCGTCGTCAAAGCCGAGCGAGTGAAACCAGCGCTGCAGTGAGTCGATGGAGTGGTAGATGGTTACTTCTTCGAAACGATCGTCGTCGCGATCGTAGTTATAGACACGGCTGGGCTCGTCGGCCACGGTCACAACGAGAC
The DNA here is from genome assembly GCA_012960245.1 of Candidatus Binatota bacterium. NCBI lineage: Bacteria > Candidatus Binatota > Candidatus Binatota bacterium. The sequence continues at coordinate 14,564 of DUBO01000042.1, forward strand.
CTCCAGTCAGCGTGAGATCTACGTATTCTCCCTTGATACGGCCGGTTCCCGCGTCCAGCCCCAGCAGCGTAACCGCGCTTCGCTGGGCGTCAAGAGTTGCGCTGGTCAGGTCCGAGTTATCAGTGAGACCGGTGTTGCCCGACGTTTGCACCGGGTTAGGCAGGAAGACCAGGCCACTGCCGGTGTCAAAGGCAATGCGGTTTTCCTGGAACAGTATCTTGCCGGTGACCCCGTCGACAACGGTGAGAAAATCTCCCAGCGGTTCGGCTGCCCATATCCACAGCTCGTGTGCCACCCTGAGAGTGCCGTCGGCGGCTGCGAACCACACCAGCCGGTGGTCGTGACGCATGCGCTCGGCGGTCACGCCTGCCGCGGCAAGCGCCGCGCGCCGGGCGGCGGCGCGACGAACCTTTGGTCGCCTGGGCTTGCTTATCGGCGCGACGCTGTAGTTTGTGTGCAGGGCCTGCACGTCCCCTGAAGGTCCCTGGTGCACCGACAGCCACGCGTTGAACACCGGCCTTCGATTTACGGTCTGTTCAAAACGGGTATGGGCGCTCGCCAGTCCGCGCTTGATCTGCACGGTTCTGAGGCCGGCCACGCCCTCTGCGCCCATCTTCAGCGCTGGCGAGTATTGCTCGAGGAAGTGGCGAGCGGTCTGTTCGGGGGTATCAAGGGATCCACCGGCAGAGCAGGCCCGGTAGCTGCGGCGCCGGGTCATGTCGATGGTCTTGGCGTTGGGTTGCAGCAGGCAGGGAAGCCGTAGCGAATCTTCGGGGTGACGGTCGGTGTCGCGCGCGATCAGCTGGGCAGGTGACGGGGCTACCGCGACCGAGCTGAGGGCCAGTGTAGCCATGGCCAGAAAGGCCAGGGGACGGGCGGCAAAAGACATTTTCAACTACTTTTCCTATCGGCGCGTGTGGGCGGGCGTGCGGAACGCGCAAGCGCAGAATAATCCACCGCCCCCCCATAAGGAAAGGGCTAAAATAGTCAAAGAACGTTATTTCTCCTACGTACCCCCCCGACCGGGGGTGTTCGGCGCCAACCCCATCGGCGTGATCTTTGATCCCGACGATATGCTGGCACACTACGAAGCCGGCGACCCCTTTCGACATGCTGCGCATATAGGCGGGCCTCGGGTCTCGGTCAGCGTGCCCGGCTCCTTGTTTCTCACCATGGGTGAGGAGCCCCCAACTGGGGTATTTACCCAATCATTTTTCGCGCGGAAGCTCCCATTTCAGCGCAATAACTATGTTGGCCTCTATGTTGCATACCAGTTGTTTCGAGATGGCCTTTGGTTGGCCTGAGTGAAGGGGGTCCATTGTTGTGAAACGTATCACTTCAGCGCTAGTCTTGTTTTCAGTAACCGTTTCTTTGTTGGGAATTTCTCCCGGCTCAGCGCAACAAGCGCCGGGCCCGGGCGGCGGCGAAGTGCTGCCGGTCGCTCCCGGATCGGGGAGCCTGCTCGTCTCCGGGCTGCCGGACTCGCTGATCGAGTCGAACCACGTTTGGTCAGGGAACTTCTCCCCGCCGAACTTCGGTTCGACCGTCGCCGACGCGGGGGACGTCAACGGTGACGGTTACTCCGACATTGTCGTTGGCGCCTTCGGTTGGGACACTGTCGACGGGCTGTTTGACGAGGGCGCCGTTTTCGTTTTTCTCGGCGGTCCCGGCGGGATCGTGGGCACCGACCCCTCCACGGCCAACGCGGTGCTGCTGGGGGACCAGGCTGCCAGCGAATTCGGTTGGAGCGTGGCGGGGGCTGGCGATGTCAACGGTGACGGCTACGATGACATCGTCGTGGGCGCTCATCACTACGACAGCACCATCGCGGGCGGCACCCTGGCGGTGAATGGCGCGGCCTTCGTGTTTCTCGGAAGCGCGACGGGGATTGTAGGCACTGGCCCCTCCACCGCCCACGCCAGTATCTTCGGCCCAGTGCTCGACTCGCGGCTCGGCCACGCGGTTTCGGGAGCCGGCGATGTCAACAAGGACGGCTTCGGAGACATCATCCTAGGCATGCCCCGCCTGGGAATCCCCTTTGCCTGTACGCAGACGAACCCGCCGACGTGCACCATTCCTCCAAACAACTATCAAGGCAACGGCGGTGCGGCACTGATCTTTCTGGGCAGCGTGGCGGGGATCACCGGAACCGGCATCGATGACGCCGACCACGTAATCCTTTCCTATCCTCCTGGCCAGCCGGCGGTCAGCGGGGATCAGGTAGGTGCGGACGTCGCTGCGGGGGGTGACCTCAACAACGACGGCTTCGACGACGTGCTCGTCGCGGCGGGCTCCTACATCATGGCCTTCCACGGCAGCGCCACGGGGATAGTCGGGACCGATCCCGGCAGCGCGGATGCCAGGATCACCTCGGATGCGACCATCTCTCTATCTGCCTTCGTTACGGGCATCGGGGACGTGAACGGCGATGGCTTCTCCGACATCATGATCTCCGATACCGGCTATCCTACCGGCGTCACCAGCGGCGGCCACGGAGCGTTCCTGGTCTTCCACGGCAGCGCTACCGGTATCACCGCCAGCAGTCCCGCCGATGCGGACACGTTCATCGAGGGCGACAACCCCATCGTGATCCTGGGCCCGGTTCAGAGGCTGGGCTGGCGTATGTCAGGAGCCGGGGACGTCGATGGCGACGGCTTCGACGACGTCATCGTGGGGGGTCTCGAATACCCCGGCAGCCTCGACAGGGAAGGAACCGCGTACGTCTTCCGGGGCAGCTCAACGGGACTGGTGGGCAGCAGCCTTGCGGATGCCTACGTTCAGCTCAAGACGGGCCAGGCGACCGCCGCTTACGCCGGCAATAACCCTTGCTTCGACGTCGCGGGCGCCGGGGATGTCAACGGCGATGGCTCAGCCGATGTGCTGATGGGAGCCGGCTGTTACACCGCCGGCGAATCCCAGGAGGGCGTGGTCTTCGTCTTCCACGGGGGAACGGGGGGTACGAACCTTTGCGCCGGCGTGACCTGCACTGCCAGCGACCAGTGCCACTTGGCGGGCATTTGCAATTCGGCAACGGGGATCTGCAGCGACCCGGTGTCCACAGACGGCACACTCTGCGATGACGGCAATCCGGCCACAACGGGCGACCAGTGTTCGGCAGGCGTGTGCAGCGGAACGGTTTCTCCGCCTACCAACCAGGCGCCGGTCGCCAATGCTGGCGCGGACCAGGTCGTTACAGACAGCGATGGCAATGGTACTGAAACCGTAGCGCTTGATGGCTCGGCCTCCTCGGACATCGACGGCACTATTGTCACCTTCGAGTGGCGCGAAGCGGGGGTCCTGCTGGCAACGGGTGGCACCCCACTTGTCTCGCTAGCTGTCGGCTTCCACACCGTTGACCTGACTGTCATCGACGATGCGGGGGACTCGGCAAGCGATACGGTGCTTGTAACCGTGGCACCGGCGCCGGTAGCGGCCGGCCTTGCCTTCGACGGGTTCGAGTCGGGTAACTTTACGGGTGGTACAGGTGACTGGGTAGGGGGGTGGAGCAGAAGTAACGCGAGGATAAGAAACAACAGGAATGGCCCGCATTCGGGTACCAGGCACGTTCGTTTGCGTAAGTCGGCAGCTTTCCTGCGACGTACGGTCAACCTGCTGGGAGCCAGCGGAGCACGCCTGACTTACTGGGGTAAGGGCAACCAGTTCGAGGGTTCGGACAACGTGCGGGTCAAGGTGAGCGTGGACGGCGGCGCCTTCGTTACAGTCGAAACTATTGCCACTTCTGACAACATTTATCACTTCCACGACATCGACCTGGCTCAGTTTGCGGCGACTTCCGATGTTCGCATCGAATTCGACTCTAATATGAATAAGGGACTGTTCTTTATCGACGATGTGGAGATCGTTGGTCTTAGCATTCCTCCCGGGACTTGCAGCGGAACCGAGGTGAAAGATTGTGCGGGGGTTTGTGGTGGAAGTGCGACAGAAGACTGCGCCGGGATTTGTAACGGAACCTCAGTAGCAGATTGCGCCGGTGTCTGTAACGGAACGGCAGTAGCGGATTGCGCCGGGGTGTGTAACGGAACGGCAGCAGCGGATTGTGCGGGGGTTTGTAACGGAACGGCAGCAGCAGATTGCGCCGGTGTCTGTAACGGAACCTCAGTAGCAGATTGCGCCGGTGTCTGTAATGGAACGGCAGTAGCGGATTGCGCCGGGGTGTGCGGCGGAAGTGCAGCGGAAGACTGCGCCGGTGTTTGTGGCGGAACCACGGTGGTGGATGAATGCGGAATTTGCGGTGGTCCTGGGCTGAACCCCGCCGGCTGCTGTGGTAATGAAGCAAGAGATTGCAACAACGTATGCGGCGGAACGGCAGCCGTAGATTGCGCCGGGGTCTGTAACGGATCGGCCGCAGTAGATTGCGCCGGACTTTGTGGTGGAAGCGCAGTCCAGGACTGCGCAGGGGTGTGTAACGGAACCTCAGTAGCAGATTGTGCCGGGGTCTGTAACGGGTCGGCAGCAACAGATTGCGCCGGGGTTTGTAACGGAACTTCAGTAGCAGATTGCGCGGGGGTCTGTAACGGATCCGCAGCAGTAGATTGCGCCGGACTTTGTGGTGGAAGCGCAGTCCAGGACTGCGCAGGGGTGTGTAACGGAACCGCGGTAGCAGATTGTGCCGGGGTCTGTAACGGGTCGGCAGCAGCAGATTGCGCGGGCGTGTGTAACGGAACTTCAGTAGCAGATTGCGCCGGGGTCTGTAACGGATCCGCAGCAGTAGATTGCGTCGGGGTTTGTGGTGGAAGCGCAGTCCAGGACTGCGCGGGGGTGTGTAACGGAGCCGCGGTAGCAGATTGTGCCGGGGTCTGTAACGGGTCGGCAGCAGCAGATTGCGCGGGCGTGTGTAACGGAACCTCAGTAGCAGATTGCGCGGGGGTCTGTAACGGATCCGCAGCAGTAGATTGCGCAGGGGTTTGTGGTGGATTGGCAGTAGCCGATTGTGCGGGGGTCTGTAACGGATCAGCTGTGACAGATTGCACCGGACTCTGCGGGGGTACCACGGCAGAGGATGCATGCGGCGTTTGTGGCGGTGATGGGTCCTCTTGTGCCTCTTGTGATGCTTCGGTACCGCCTGCAAACGGCGCGGTGGGTGATTGCACCGCGACGCTCCCAAGTGGCGCCACGTGTCAGCCCACGTGCAATGCGGGCTTTTCGCCGAGCGGCGCAACCAGCTGCGATGCGGGCGTCCTCACGGCGGCATCATGTGTTGAAGCGCCCACAGTCCAGGGCTTGGTGGTGATCACCGGGCCGTCGGCTGTAAATCGCGGAGACCAGGCTACGTTTACCGTAACCCTGACCAACACCGGAACGGCCACCATCAGCTCGGCTGAAATCAGGTTCAACATCAGTCCCAACCGGCGCGTCCGCAATATCAGCCCCGGCAGGCTCGCGGTGGTCGGAGATGTTCCTCCTGGTGGCAGCGCGAGCCAGGCCTGGAGCGGACAGGCAGATAAAGAGGGTTCGGCTACCGTGACGGCAGAGGCCTTCAGCGGTGGGGTCAGTATTGCAACCGATACGCGGGCCCTGACTATAGTGAAGTGATAGCAGCGCCGTAGGTGCCTTTTCGGGCCGGGGCATCTACGACGGTCGTATCGAGTAAGCAGGCGGTTGTGCGCGAGCCGGGCCCTTTCAGCCTGTTCGTGTGCGCAACATGCAGCGCCGCGTCAAAATCGAGCAGGTCGGGGGGTATTGGCCGAGGGTTGCTTTCCAAGGGGGCTGCCAGCCTGCGCAGCGCGTTAAAATCAAAGATTGATCGAAAGACGCCAGGCAATCTAGTTTGCCCCGGAACGCCAAGCGAAGCACTACCGGCTGCTAGACTGGGGGGACAGGCTCCAACCTGATCGGAGTAATAACAGATACAGTGGAGGTGAAAATGCTCGAAGTAGTAAAAAAAGGACTCAAGGAAATAACTGAACTGGGCGTGTTGCTGGTGGCGCTGGCCATCGTTATGCAGATCCTGTTTGGCCAGGCGGTGCCCTTCGTGGGCGGCGACGTGGTGGCCAACATTACGGGCTTGATAGCCACGCTCGGAGATAATGGGCTGGTCGGCTTGATGTCCTTGGGGGTCATCCTGTACCTGTTCCAGAAAAAGGGAGCTGCCTGAAGCAGCTGGCTGATTGCTGAGAAATAATGGCGGGCGTCCCTTGCGGGGCGCCCGTTTTTTTTGTGCTTGAATAACCACCCGCGGGCGCCTGATTGCTTACAGGCGGGGGTGTGCGGCCAACAACCGGGGCCGTTGCCGACAGCTGGGAGTAATCCTTCCACGGCCTGGCCGGTCAACTCGACATACCGGGGGGTTACGGCAATCGTCGGCGCCACTATGGCGAAAACAGCTTTCATCACCGGGGCGAGCTCCGGGATAGGACGCGCGCTGGCCCTTGAGCTGGCTGGGCGTGGTTGGGACCTCGGCTTGGCCGCGCGCAGGGTACCGGCGCTCGAAGAGCTCAAGGCCGAGATTCTCGCGCGGACAGGAGGCAGCGACCGGCGTGTTGAAACCCGCTCACTCGATGTCACCGACACCGGCGCGGTACGCGTTGTAATGCAGGATCTGGACGGAGCACTGGGTGGGCTGGACATGGTGGTGGCCAATGCGGGCATAGCCCTCAACCACAAGATCGGCAGCCCCGGCTTCGAGCGCGATGAGCAGACGATACACACCAACCTGCTCGGCGCCATGGCGACCGTGGACGCGGCGGCCGAGATATTCAACAAGACCGGGGGTGGACACATCGTCGCCCTGTCGTCGGTCGCGGCCTACAGGGGCATGCCGGGGCTGGGGGCTTACTCGGCCAGCAAGGCCGCGCTGCTCAAGTACTGCGAGGCGGCCAGGGTCGAGCTGCGAGGCCGCGGCACGAGGGTCACGACCCTGCTGCCGGGTTATATAGACACGCCGCTTAACCAGGACGTGAAGTCGAGGCCTTTTCTCGTCACGGCAGAAGTCGGTGCCAGGCGTATAGCCGACCTCATCGAGCGTGGCGTCAGTACCTCGACGGTGCCGGTCATGCCCTGGAGCGTGTTCGGTTTGCTCATGCGCGCGGTGCCCAATTTTCTTTGGGACCGCATGCTCGGTGGCCCCATGGTGGGCGTGGAAACCGCGGACGGCGACAACGAGGATGCCTGACGCGGCCACCGCAGAGCCCGGGCGGATCCCAATTAAACATTCAAAGCGCGCGAACAGTCATCTTACCTAGATCATTGCTATGATCTAGGTAGGGCGTCCTCGTGTGGGGTAGCGCGGCAACGACGAATAGAATGCCCGAACAAAAAAGAAATCACTGGATATCTGCAGGAGTAACCATGAAAGCAATTTGTCTCAGCTTGTTGAGCTTTTTATTCGGCAGTAATGCCTTTGCCCACAGTATGTCAGAGGCAGACAAAGCCACGGCCCTGGAAGCCGGTAATTGGGAATACCTCGAGCTCGGCGCAAGCCACATGATAACCGGCTATGACCACCTGTTGTTTCTATTCGGTGTCATTTTTTTCCTTACGCGTTTCAAGGATATCGTTAAGTTCGTAACGGCCTTTACTATTGGTCACTCCATCACGCTGGTTTTTGCCACTATCTATCATATCCAGGCGAACTACTTTCTCGTCGACGCAGTGATTGCCCTCACGGTCATGTACAAAGGCTTCGACAACCTGGATGGTTTTAAGAAATACCTGGGTGTTAAAGCACCTAACCTGGCGTGGATGGTCTTTGCCTTTGGCCTGGTTCATGGTTTTGGCCTATCAACCCGTCTGCAAATGCTGCCGCTGGCCGAAGAAGGGTTGGTGCTTCGTATTCTTTCATTCAACCTTGGTGTTGAACTTGGCCAGGTTGCTGCCCTCAGCGTTATGCTGTTCGCACTATCTGGTTGGCGCAAAATGGCATCCTTTAAAAAGTTCAGCAATGCTGCCAACAGCGGGCTCGTTTTTGCTGGTTTTCTACTCCTCTTAATGCAGCTGCATGGCTACCAGCACACCAGCCACCCGCACGAATTTTCAATCAACAAGGATGACCTCGCCCACGTGCATAAGGACACGGTTGCACCGATAGCACCTGATCCGCCCGCTCATGAGGGGCATGAAAAGAAAATCAATCCATCGCCAAAGGGACACAGTCACGGCCATGGCACACCTCATTCACACTGATCCAGGTGGAAATAGCGCAAAAGATTCCCACTAACGGGTTTCTAGAGGGTTGCCGTGATCGACAAAGCAAAGTTCGTAGATAGAGGGTGGCGGAGAGGGTGGGATTCGAACCCACGGTACCTTTCGGCACACACGCGTTCCAGGCGTGCTCCTTAAGCCGAACTCGGACACCTCTCCGTTAACAGTATCTTCGGAGGCCCCGCGTTGAGTGCCCCCCATTGCCGGGTTGTCGGTCAGCCGGTTCAGCGGCTGGCCGAGAGCAGTCCGGGAATGGAAAACCAGTCTTCGGCGGCGGCCGTGTCTACGTCGGGGCCGAGGTCGAGGTACCAGGCCGCCTCGTCCTGAAAGGCCAGCCCGGGTATTGCGACCCTCGTGCCGTGCATGAGCTGGGTGTCTATGACCGAGTAAGCGTAGGCAAACATTCGTGTCTCGTCGTACTCGAAATCAACCTGTGGGTTGGGGCGCTTCGAAGAGCGAAAACTGAGCATGACCGTTTTCCACAACTCTTCGCCCTGGTCGTAGAGATCCGACACGCTGACCACGTTGGTTTCCTTGTCCAGGAAGATAACTCGCTTGCTGAACGCGTAGGTCGGCGACTTTGATATCCCCTCGATGATGTAGACCTCGGGGCGCATCTCCCACTTTTCGCAGAAGGTCATGCCGCCGTCGCCCTCGCAGGGTTCGGGGGGTAGGCGCTCGCCGTGTAGCGACAGGTACATGGGCTTGACGCCCAGCAGTCTCCACTCGAACCAGGGAATCTGGCCGGCGTAGCCGCCGAAGCTGTCCACGTCGATGTCCTGGCCGAACATGGCATCACTGCGCTGGGCGGTAGACATGCGGCGCACCCGCCGCGCGAACGGGATATAGAGCCACGTGTCGTCGTGGCGGCTCTGGTCCTGGTACCTGAAACTCACTCCACCGACGCCCCTGAGGTCAAAGGGTTCTATGAGCGGGTAAAGGCCGGCCTTGTAGAACACGCTGTCCTTGTTGGGCAGCAGCAGGGGCTTGGGTTCGTGTACCAGCCTGCCCTCGAAGCGCATCACCCGCAGCCACTCGGGCACGAAGTGCCGCTCCACGTTGTAGTGGTTCTTTCCCTTCGAGTCGGTGTAGAGGGAGCCGGTGTCGGCATCCATGTAGTTAAGATCCAGCGATTCCGAGAAGTAGATGCTGCGCTCGAAGTTGTACATCACCTTCATGGCGGCGCGTGGGTCGTTGGGATCAACGTCCGGAAAAGGCTTACCCGCGACCCAGTTGTGAACGAGGTTATCGTCCTTCAGTTGGACCTGGCTGGAGTATTTCTCGGTGGCCTCGGAGTAGATGGCCGGCGGCGGAATGTACTTGTAGGCCACGATGTCCATGGTCATGCCTTGTTCTACGCACCAGCGTACGCCCGGCGTGATGTAGTCGGCCACCTCGTGCACGTTGCTTTCCTTGATGGTTTCTCCCGGCTGGAGGATACCGGCCTGGGCGCCGGTAGCGGTCAGAAGCAGGGCCAGCAGTACGGGAAGCACAACCGTAAAAACCGCCGTGACGGGGGCGGCATGGGGTGGAGGGTGATTCATGTGGGCGATATTGTACTGTTTGTCGATGCAGCGCAAAGGGGTATCGCGGCTGGGGGGGGGAGGGCTTTCGTTGCCCGTCGGGGCGAACAATGATAGCTGCTTCGAGGCTGGATCGGTGCCGCGCCGCGGGTGACGCGGGGCAGCCGGTTTCAGCGATAGAGAACAGGGATATGGCTTACCAGGTACTTGCAAGAAGATGGCGGCCCAGGACCTTTGCCGAGGTCGTTGGCCAGCCGCACGTTACCCGTACCCTGGGTGCGGCCCTTGAGCGCGACCGAGTGGGACACGCGTTTCTGTTCACGGGTGTGCGTGGCGTGGGTAAGACCACGGTGGCCCGCTTGCTGGCGAGGGCTCTCAACTGTTCCGAACGCAAGGGAGCCGAGCCCTGTAACCAGTGCCCGCCATGTACCCAGGCGCTGGCCGACGCGTCGGTCGACGTCCTCGAGATCGACGGCGCATCCAATAACAGCGTGGACGACGTTCGCGCCATCATCGAGGCGTCGGCCTACCGGCCGGCGGGTTCGCGCTACCGCGTTTACATAATCGACGAGGTACACCAGCTCTCCAAGGGTGCTTTTAACGCATTGCTCAAGCTACTCGAGGAGCCGCCGGATCATGTGCGCTTCATCATGGCCACCACCGAGATCCAGAAGATGCCGGCCACCGTATTATCGCGCTGCCAGCGCTACGACTTCCGGCGCATATCGATGACCGACATGGTAGGGCATCTTGTGCACGTGGCCGAGGTCGACAAACTTGGTGTCGGTCTTGACGCCATTGAGCTCTTGAGCCGCGAGGCCGACGGCAGCATGCGCGATGCCCAGTCGCTGCTGGAACAGGTGGTCGCGTCGGGTGAAGAAAAAATGGACGCGGCCTTCGTGTCTGATTTTCTCGGCATAGCGGGGCGCGACTCGGTGGCCGCAGTTGTCGAAGGCATACTCGACGCTGACTGTGCCCGGATGGTAGAGTTGGCGGCACTTTGCCGCGATCGCGGCTACGATACTTCGAACCTGCTGCTGCGGGTCATGGAGCTGCTGCGCTACGTGACCATAGCGGCCTCGGCCGGTGTCGAGGCCGTGCCCCGCGGAGCCGGCGACGACTATCGACAGCTGGCCGAACGCCTTGCCGACCGGCGCAGCACGCTCGACCTTCACCGCGTGTTCCAGTGCCTGCTCAAGACCGCCTCGCAGTTGCGGGGCTCGGAATCTCCCGAGCTGGTGCTGGAGATGGGCCTGCTGCAGGTGGCCTCGCTCGAGCCGGTGGCCATGGCCGCAGAGCTGCTCGAAAGTCTGCGCGATGGGGCCGAAATCCCGCGGCCTGCAGCCCAGGTTAAGCCGCAAAGCTCGAAGGCTAAAGCTGAACCTCGGAAGGCTGCCCCGTCGAAAGCCACCACTCCAATGGCTGTCAGTCCGAAAGATCCTGCCCCCGTAGATGCGGCGCCCCCACTGGGAACGCCGGTCGCGGAGGAGGCAGCAGGGCAGACGGCGCCCGGGCTAGAGAGCGCCGCGACAGCCGCTGAAGGCAGTCACGGCGAGCGCTGGGAAGGCTTCCTGGCCTCGGTGCAGAACAAGGCAGGCATTGATCTCTACGTGTTGCTCACCAACTGCGAGGTATTGCAGCTCGACACCCACAAGCTCAGCATCAAGCCGCAGCTGTCTGGCCACCTGCGCCGGTTGGAAGAAAAAGAACTCAGGGGCCGGGTCCTCGAGCTGGCCCGGGGACACTTCGGCGCCGAGTTGGAGCTCGAAGTACTGGGCCTCAACAACGAGAGTGTTGCCGATTCCTTTTCTGTCAAGACGCTCGAAGCAGGGCGCGACAGCGAGACCGAGGCGCGAGCCCGCGAGGATCCGTTGGTCAAGGCTGCCCAGGAAATATTGCAGGGGCGCATCGAAAAAGTTACGCGGCTGGATCAGTCAGATTGATGTCAGCCCCCGATACCAGGAGAACCTGATCACTATGGCAGAACTCGGAATGCTCGACATGATGAAGCAGGCGCGGAACCTGCAGAAAGAAATGGGTCGCATGCAGGAGCGTGCCGAAAAACAGCGCGCCACTGCCGATGCCGGCGGGGGCATGGTTACGGTGACGGTGAACGGCCGCATGCAACTGCTCGAGCTGAAGATCGAAGACGCGCTGGCGGGTTCGGGCGACGCTCGCATGATGGAGGACCTGGTGCTGGCGGCCGTGAACGAGGCGCTGCGCAAGGTGCAGGCAGCGTTAGCCGAAGAGATGCAGAAAGTAACCGGCGGGCTTAACATTCCCGGCCTCAATATTCCCGGACTCAAGGGCTGAGGCGCGCGGCTTGGCCTATACTCCAGCCCTCGAACGCCTGGTCAAGTTGCTCGCGCGCCTGCCCGGCATAGGCGAGAAGACCGCCTCGCGCCTGGCTTTCTTCGTGCTTGCTGCCGACAATGGCTACGCGGCTGATCTTTCTGACGCCATAGCGCGGGTAAAGAGCGACACGCGTTTCTGCTCCCTGTGCTTCGGGCTGACAGAGGATGACCCCTGCTCAATATGCAGCAGCCCCGAGAGGAGGCACGACCTGGTCTGCGTGGTCGAGGAGCCGTCGGACCTGCTGGCGATTGAGCGCAGTCACGGTTTTGACGGACTTTACCACGTGCTGCAGGGGTCGATTTCGCCTCTCGATGGCCGTGGCCCCGAGCAGTTGCGCATTCGCGAACTCGTGGTCCGGCTGGACGGCGACGGGGTAACTGAACTCGTGGTTGCAACCAATCCCACGGTGGAGGGCGAGGCCACGGCCGTGTACCTGGCCCGCCTGGTAAAGCCGATGGGCATAACGGTGAGCCGCATCGCCCACGGCATACCGGTGGGCGGCAACCTGGAGTACACCGACAACGTGACCGTCAGCCGCGCGCTCGAAGGCCGCCGCGAAATGTAGCTTGGCGCCTGGTTCTCGCGTCCACCCCGCTTGACAGTCTTGTCCCGCTCCAATAATCATTCGCAAAGTCAATGAAAGGTCAACAAGCAACAGGTTTTGCTGCTCCTCAGCTTAATGTGGCCGAAGTTTTTCTGGCCGCCGAATTATCGCCAACCGTGCAGCGCCGGGTCCTCTACTGCGAGCTACGCGAGCGATCGGACCATCCCGACGCTGACGCCTTGTTCGACGCCGTCAAGCAACGGCTTCCCGACGTCTCGCTGGCGACGGTATACCGCAACCTGCGTTCGTTCGTGAATGCGGGCATGGCCACCGAGCTGAAGGTCGAAGGGAGCAGCTCCCGGTGGGACGGTAATACGGAGCGCCATCATCACCTTCTCTGCAGTGCGTGTGGCAACGTCAGTGACTTTTTCAGCGAGGAACTCGACCAGCTTGGTAATTCGCTCGAGCTGGATTCAGGCTTCGAGGTGCAGGGCCTGGATGTTCGCGTAACCGGCCTGTGCGGCGATTGCCGGGCGCCTTAGAGCTGCTGGAACCCAGAGAACCAGAAACACGAAACTTAGAAACGAAGGAGCAAAGGAGAGCAACAAGATGGCAGATTTGAAAGGAACGGGAACACTGGACAACCTCAAGGCGGCTTTTGCCGGTGAGTCGCAGGCAAACAGGCGGTATCTCTACTTCGCCAAGCAGGCCGACGTGGAGGGCTACCCCGTGATCGCGGGAAACTTTCGCGAGACTGCCGAGGGTGAGACCGGCCACGCGCACGGACACCTCGACTACATCAAGACCGTCGGCGACCCGGCCACCGACCTTCCCATAGGCGACACGGCCAGCATGCTGGCCGCTGCCGTGGCAGGCGAGACCCACGAGTACACCGACATGTACCCGGGCATGGCCAAGACGGCGCGCGAAGAGGGCTTCGACGAGATAGCCGACTGGTTCGAGACCCTGGCCAAGGCCGAGAAGTCCCACGCCGGACGCTTCCAGGCCCTGCTTGACGAAGTAGGCTGACACGGCCGAATCGGCCCGCCGCCAAGGGGTGGCGGGTCGATTCGGCCTGCAGGCTCAACGCGATGAGTGGTGGTCGAACGATTTCCTACCAGCCCACGGTCGGCCTGAGCTACGATCCCAGCGAAGCGCTCTACTGGGACAGTGAAGCGCTGAAGGGCGAGGTAGACAGGGTTTTTGACGTCTGTTCGGGCTGTCGCATGTGCTTCAAGTACTGCGATTCTTTTCCGTTGCTGTTCAAGGAGATCGACGAGGCCTGCGACGGCGATGTGTCGCTGGTTTCGCCAGAGGTCACCGAGCAGGTGATGGACTCCTGCTTCCAGTGCAAGCTCTGCGAAGTCCAGTGTCCATACACGCCTCGCGACGATCACGAGTTCAAGCTGGATTTTCCGCGCCTGGTGCATCGATGGAAGGCGCAGCGCGCGCGCAGGAGAAAGGCCAGCCTCGGAGAGCGGGTGCTTGCCAATCCTGACCGCCTTGGCGCCCTGGCAAGAGCGAGCGGCGGCATGGCCAACGTCTTGAACCGATCGCGTCTTCACCGCTTGTTCATGGAAAAGGTGCTTGGCGTGCACCGCGAAAAGTTGCTCCCGGATTTTGCACGCAGCACTTTCGAGAAGTGGGCCCGCCGCGACGGCCTGTGCAACAATACCGACGCGCCGGAAGCCGTGCTCTTCCAGACCTGCTTTGTGCAACACAATTCGCCCGAGCTGGGGCGAGACGCTATCGAGGTACTGCAGCGCAACGGCGTGCAAGTCGTCTGCGCCCAAGGGTTTCGTTGCTGTGGAATGCCGGCTTGGGAAAGCGGCGACCTCGACACCTTGCGGGCCAACGCCCGTGTAAACCTTGACCTGCTCGATCCCTTCGTTGAGCTCGGGGCCAGGGTGCTGGCCATCAACCCTACCTGCTCGATGATGATGCGCCGAGAGTGGCCCGAATTGCTCGAGGGAGAAGATCGCGAGAGAGCACAGCGCCTCGCGCCCCTGGTAGCCGACGTGAGCGAGTACCTGTGGAGCCTGCGCGACGAAGCTCGCTTCAATACCGATTTTCTCAGCAGCCCCGGCGACAAGGTGGCCTACCACGCGCCCTGTCACCTGCGCGCCCAGGCCGTGGGGTTTCCCGGGCGTGACCTGCTGCGGGGTATTCCCGGCGTAAAGCCGGCAATGACCATGGAGTGCTGCGGCCACGACGGCACCTGGTCGATGACCGTGCGCGGCTTCGAGGCCTCGGCCCGCGTGGGCAAGAAGGCCTTCGATGGCATGCAGTCGGCCGACAGCGAAGTGTGGGCCACTGACTGTCCGCTGGCCGCTATACAGTTTGAGCAACACGCCGGCCGTCGCGCCATGCATCCGCTGACCGTGCTGGCGCGGGCCTACAGGCAGGACGGATTCGAAAAACGATTGCGTGAAGCGGAGGACGAGAGCCCATGAGGCGTGTAGAGCGTGATGAAATAATCGACTACGTCAGTTACCAGGAGCAGCGTGATCCCATACGGACGAGGGTGATGGCGCTCAAGAAGGTCAGGCGCGTGCATGTGGGTGAGTATCTCACCTTCTTGTTCGAGAACCACGACACGGTGCTTTACCAGGTGCAGGAAATGATGCGGGTGGAGTGCATCGTACGCGAGGTCGATATCGAGCACGAGATGATGACTTACAATGAGCTGCTGGGCGGGGAGGGTGAACTCGGCTGCACACTCCTGGTTGAAATCGACGACGCAGAAATCCGTGCCGAGCTGTTGTCACGCTGGCAGGATCTTCCCGACCACGTGTACGTGGAGACCGCCGACGGCAGAAAGCTGGGCCCGGTCATAGACGAGCGGCAACGCGACGACCGCAGACTGTCGACCGTGCAGTACCTCAAGTTTGCCCTGGGCCGCTCGGTCCCGGTGGCCGTTGGTGTTGGCTACCCCGCTGGCGGTATAACCGCGCGCAGCGAGCTGACAGAGGACCAGGCACAGGCCCTGTTGACTGACCTCGGAGACAGCTGAAGTACCTACCCAGGGGGAATCAATGGCGAGACTTGAAGGAAAGACAGCGCTGGTAACCGGTGCAGCCTCTGGCATAGGCGCGGCCACGGCCTTGGCGTTTGCCCGCGAGGGCGCGCGCGTAGCGGGCCTGGACCTGGCCCAGCCCGATGCGCAGGCCTGGACCGAGGTCGAGGTAGCTGCTTCGGCCGGGGCTGCGCGATTTGAAATTGCCGACGTGACCGATCCCGACGCGGTGTCGGCAGCCGTTGCCCGCGTGGCCGACGACTTCGGGTCCATAGACGTGCTGGTAAACGCCGCCGGGGTCGGCGGCGGCGGTGCGGTTCACGATCTCGCTATAGAGGAGTGGGACCGTATCATTGACGTCAACCTCAAGGGCACCTTTCTAGTAAACAGGGCCGTCCTGCCGCACATGATGGAGCGCCGTTCGGGCAGTGTGATAAACATCGCGAGCATCGAGGGACTGGAGGGCACCGAGGGTGGCAGCGCCTACAACGCGAGCAAGGGGGGCGTGGTATTGCTCACCAAGAACATGGCCATGGACTACGGCCGGATGGGTATACGGGTGAACGCAATCTGCCCGGGCTTTGTTCGCACGCCCTTGACGGCACTGCTGTTTGAGCAGGGCATGGAAGAATACCTCGACTCCTTTATCGAGCATCACCAGCTTGGCCGCATTGGGGAGCCCCACGAGATAGCCGCCGGGGCGCTGTTCCTGGCGAGCGAAGACGCGTCGTTCGTGAGCGGTCACTCGCTGGTGATAGACGGCGGCATGACGGCCGGCCACAGCGTGGGCTTTCGGAGCATGATGGGGCTGGAACCCGACGGCGAGGATGCGTGACGGTGGCAAAGCTCGACGACATCGAAGAGATACGCCAGCTCAAGTACCGCTATTTTCGTTGCCTGGACAGCAAGGATTGGGACGGGTTGGCCGACTGCCTGGCCCAGGACTGCAGCGCGGCTTACGACAGCGGCAAGTACTCCTACCAGGGCCGCGACGCGATAATGGAGTTTCTGAGCGGCTCGTTGGGTAGCAGCGAGATCGTGAGCCTGCACCACGGCCACCATCCCGAAATTGAGCTGACCGGCAGCGACAGCGCGCGCGGCACCTGGTATCTCGAGGATTACCTGGTCTTCGTGGAGGCCGACGCGCGCTTGCGCGGCGCGGCTTTTTACCACGACGAGTATCGCCGGGTTGACGGCTCCTGGAAGATCAGCCGCACCGGCTACGTGCGCACTTTTGAAGAAAGCAACGACGGCTCGGGCTGGAAGCTCAACAGTTACGGCGACCAGCTGAAGTAGCCTGTCGGCTGAAAGGCCGGCTGTCAGTCGCTGTTAACCGGCTGTATCACTTCGCGGGCGTAACGCTCGAAGGCCGACAGCTTGGCGTCGAGCGGGACCTGTTCGCGGCCTTCGTACAGCACCCAGGGCATGGTGAGTATGCCGGTGACTCCTTTTTTGCCCAGCTCACTTATGGCTGCCGGTTCAAAGGCATCGATGGGCGACACCCAGGACTCAAAAGGGGAGTCGGCCTTGCCCAGCTCACGCCGCCGTTGCTCGATCCAATCGAGCGAGGCGAGAATCTCTTCGCTGCTCTGCCGTTCGGAAATCCAACCGTCGTTTTCGGCCGCGCGTTTCAGGGCCCGCTGCGAAGTGCCGCCCACCAGGATTCTCGGCGCCGCGGGAGGCTTCGGCTGCATGGTGATCTCGGGAAAGTCGTAGAATTCGCCGTGGTGTTGCTGCCAGCCCCCGGTCGAAAGTTTGCGGATGACGGCTATGGCTTCGTCGGCGCGCCGACCGCGCGCGGCAAACTGCTGGTCGGCCAGCTCGAACTCCTCGCGCATCCAACCCATGCCCACGCCCAGGGCCACGCGGTCGCGGCTCATTACCGACAGCGTGGAGAGTTGTTTTGCCACGTGTACGGGGTGGCGGGCAGGCAGGACGTAAATGTTGGTAAAGAATTCGAGGGTCTCGGTGGCGGCGGCCATCATGGCGATGGCCACCAGCGGGTCGGGCCAGGGGGTTGTCTCTTGGTCCCACCAGGGCAGCCCGTCATCGGTGTAGGGATACTTGGATTCAAGCTGCCGCGGAAAGGCCAGGTGGTCGGACACAGCCACGGCGGCAAAACCGTGACCTTCGGCAGCCCGCGCAAGTTCGACGAAGTGCAGGGGGTCGTTCATGGCGGTGGCGCAGGCAAACTTCATGGTGGTGTTTCACTTACAAGTTGCCGTCGACAGTGACAACAGACAAAGTGTTCCGTCACGCGCCGGCGAAGCCGGCCGGGCGAAGGGGGAACTCGACTTGAGACTCAACTACAAGACCATGCCAGCGCTGGTGCCAGCGCTGATGCCAGCGCTGATGATGACACTGCTGCTGTCCTCCTTCGCGTGCGGCCGAGCCGACGACAGCACTGACGGCCCGCGCCTGGTGGCCAGCCCCGAGGGTCTCGCGCAGCACAGCGCCGAATTCGAGAAAAAGATCTACCGGGTCAATGAAAGCGTGCATGTGGCGGTGGGCTACGCGCTGGCCAACGCCATAATGATCGAAGGTGACGACGGCGTCATTATCGTTGACACCACCGAGAGCCTGGAGACCGGGCACGAGGTGCGGCAGGCGTTTCGCCGGCTGGTCGACAAGCCCGTCGCTGCCATCATATATACCCACAACCACAGCGACCACGTGCTGGGGGCGCGCGCCTTCGTGGACGATCCCGACAACCCGCCGGCGGTATACGCGCACAGCAGCACCGAGGCTCATATAAACCGCATCATCAACGTGGTGAGGCCGGCCATCGTGCACCGCAGCATGCAGATGTTCGGAAACTACCTTCCCGAAGACCAGCAGGTGAACTGCGGCATAGGGCCGCGCCTGCACACCGGCCACGGTGGCGGCACCGCGGCCTTGATCAGGCCCACGCATACTTTTGACGACGAGCTCGACGTTGAGATTGCAGGCGTGCGCATCAGGCTCGTGCACGCACCCGGGGAGACGCCCGACCAGTTATTTGTGTGGCTGCCCGACAGCAGGACCCTGCTGCCCGGCGATAATTTCTACCGCGCGTTTCCCAACCTCTACACCATACGCGGCACCGGTTACCGCGATGTCATGGACTGGGTACGCAGCCTCGACGCCATGCGCCGTTACCAGCCCGAGTACCTCGTGCCCAGTCACACTCGGCCACTGGAGGGCGGGGCTCACATAGAAGAGCAACTCAGGGATTACCGCGACGCTATACAGTACGTTCATGACCAGTCGATACGCGGGATCAACAAGGGCCTGACACCCGGAGAACTCGTGGACTTCGTGAGCCTGCCTGTCCACCTCGCCGAGAACCCGTGGCTGCAGGAGTACTATGGCACCGTGGAGTGGTCGGTGCGGTCGGTGTTCGACGGCTACCTCGGCTGGTTTGACGGCAACACGGCCACGCTTTCTCCGGTGGCGCCCGACCGGCGCGCGCGTCTTATGGCCGAACTCGCTTCGGGCGAGCGCACGCTTGAGCAGGCGGCGCAGGAAGCCCTGGATGGGGGTGATGCGGCCTGGGCGGCCGAGCTGAGCGACCAGCTCGTGCGCCTCGAACCCGGCAACGAGGGTTTCAGGACACTCAAAGCCCGTGCCCTCGAAGCGCTGGCGGCGGGCCAGGTGAGCCCCAACGGAAGATATTTTTATCTCACCCAGGCCGGTTTTCTGCGCGGCGAGATCGTCCCCGACGAGGGGCCTGAGCTCAACCTGACCGACGAGATGTTCTACGGCTTTCCGCTCGCCGACATCATGAGCTCGATGGCTGTGCGCCTCGACGCTGACAAGGCGGCCGACGTGGACCGGGTGGTGGGCTTCGTGTTTCCCGACACCGAAGAGAAGTTCATGTTGCACGTCAGGCGCGGGGTCGTCGAGGTGCAGCCCTACTTTTTCGCAGAGCCGGAGGTCACGGTGACGGTCGCGTCGACGACGTGGAAAGACATCCTCGTTCGCCGTCGCAACCCGGTGGCCGCGTTTGCATCCGGCGACGTCAAGGTCGAAGGAGGCGCGTTGGACCTGGTGGGCTTCCTGGCGCTGTTTGACCGGGCCTGAAGGGGAGGCCAGTCGCTTTCAGAGGATGAGCGTGACCGGGCCCTGGTTGACCAGGCTCACGTCCATCATGGCGCCGAACACGCCCTCGGCCACGGTCAATCCGTGGCCGCGCAGCGCTTCGCAGAACTCGCGGTAGATCGGCTCGGCCTGTTCGGGTGGCGCAGCGGCGGTAAACGATGGCCGCCGCCCTGATTTTTTTTCGTTAGCGCAGAGGGTGAACTGGGAAATCGCCAGCACCTGGCCGTTGACCTGGGCGAGATCGAGGTTCATGCGGCCGTTCTCGTCGGCAAATACTCTCAGGCCGGCCACGCGGGTGGCCAGCGTCCGCGCCTGCTCGGCGGTGTCGGCGTGCTCTACGCCCAGGAGCACCACGAAGCCGGTATCGATGCTGCCCACGCAGCTCCCGTCTACCTCGACCCGCGCTTGGCTCACCCTCTGTATGACCGCCTTCATGCCGGCGGTAAAACTGCCCTGAACCGGCGCTGGGGTAAAGGGCAGCCGGGCGCAACAAGGCGTGGCGGTTACAAGCAGCGCGTCCTGTGTTAAAGAGAGCAGATGAAGCGAGTACTACTGGAAAAGCCCCGCGAGCACGTGAGCGTGGTCAGGTTCAACGAGCCCGACCGCATGAACCCGATGAATTTTGCAATGGTGGAGGACCTATACGGCGTCCTCGCCGAGGTTTCGGGGGACAACGACTGCAAGGTGGTCATACTCACCGGCGCCGGCGCGGGCTTCTGTTCGGGCATGGATCTCGACGACACGGGGCTGCCGCCTGGATCGGACGGCCTGCCGATGTCGCGCATTGCGACCCTGGCCATGGACTACATGGCGGGAATAGTGCCGGCGCTCAAGGGTATGCGGCAGCCGGTGATCGGCGCCATAAACGGCCCGGCCGTTGGCGGGGGGTTCTGCGTGGCGCTGGGCTGCGACATTCGCGTGGCTGCGACGTCGTCCTGTTTCAAGGGTGCGGGCATTATTAACGGGCTCACGGGTACCGAGCTGGGCATAAGCTGGCTGTTGCCGCGCATGGTGGGGTTGTCGAGGGCCAACGAGATACTGCTCACCGGCAGGAAGGTCAGTGCCGAGGAGGCCGAGCGCATCGGGCTGGTGAGCCGGGTGGTAGAAGACGGCGCGTTGATGGACAGCTGCCTCGACATGGCGGCGGCCATCTGCGAGCTGTCGACGCACGGCGTGGCCATGACCAAGAAAGTGCTGTGGTCTAATCTCGAGACCGCGAGTCTCGACGCGGCCATCGAAATGGAAAGTCGCAACCAGCTGTTGGTGCGCCTTACCACCAACAACCTGGCCGAGTTTCTCAAGGCCCGCAGCGAAGGTCGTAAACCCGTCTACGAGGACTGAGCGCGGGCGTACAGTAAGGGTGCGGGGACGGCTCGGGGTAGGTCTCGCGGCCGCCAGCAGCCTTCAGCCGGCCTGCAGCCCCGCCACCAGCTCGGCCAGGCCGCGGTCTGCTGCCTGCCCTTCATCGTTGCCGGGTGAATCGGCGGACAGTCGCAGGGTGATGCCGGTGGCGAGTCCTCGGTAGGCGTTCAGCAACAACGGCGCCAGCTCGTCGTGCGTTCCCGAGAAGACCAGCTCGTCCATCACCCGGTCGTTGAGGAGCTCGGCCATGTTCTGCCAGTCGCCTGCGCGCGTGGCCGCAAGCAGTTTTTCGCCCAGCTCCGACCAACCGTGCAACTCGAGGGTGGGCCAGTACTGGGGCGTGGAGAACAGGAAGCCCAGTAGCTGTTGCATCTGCTCTCGCTCGGCGGCCACGGCCGCGGCGTTGGCGCCGGTAGCGACAAAGCAACTCGCTATGACACCTGGTGTTGCCCGGTCGGCGTTTGCGGCAGCTCCCTCGTCCAGGGGTGGGCGCAGGCGTTCGCGCAGGCAAAGCGGCGATGAGTTGGTGGGGTGGGTGATGATGCCGTCGGCATGGCAACCCGCGACTCGCAGCATGCCGGGTTGTACGGCACCCAGGTAGACGGGGATGTCTGGCTGGGCTATCGGCCCTGGATTGAAAAACGGTTGCAGGCGATCAAGCGTGTAGGCGTCCGAGTGGTAGTCGAGTCGCTCGCCCGACTGGAAGGCCCGCCAGCAGGCACGCAGCGCGCCCAGGTAATCGGTCATGCGCGCCGCGGGCGCCGACCAGGGCATCCCGTAACGGCGGGTGATGTTGCCCTTGACCTGCGAGCCCAGGCCAAGCTCGAAGCGGCCGTCGGACATCGAGGCCAGGTCCCAGGCCGCGATGGCTGTGCTCATCGGGCTGCGCGTAAAGGCGAGGGCGACGCCGGTCATCACCTGCAGCCGTTCGGTAGCGCGCAGAGCCAGCGCCGCCAGTATGAAGCTGTCGTGTACCCCCTCGGCCACCACCAGCCCGTCAAAGCCGAGTTGCTCGGCCCGTAGCGCCAGGTTTTCAATACGGTCGGGGCCCAGCGCCACGTCGTCTACTGTCGCGTATACCTTCATGCCTGCAGCGCCGGGTTGATTAATTACTGCCCCGGCCGCCCGGTTCAAGGCCGCCCCGGGTTTACACCTTGTTGCCGAGCTGCCGGCCGGGCGAGGTCCTCCCCGGGGCCGGGGCTTCCGAAAAACCGGCACTCGCGCTATGAAGACTTCATGCCATCATTCGACATAGTATCGCAGACCGACATGCAGGAAGTAGACAACGCCGTTAACAGCGCCCAGCGCGAGATAAAACAGCGTTACGATTTCAAGGGCGGCAAGTGCTCGCTGGAATTGTCCGAGGAGGTCATCAAGGTAACAGCCGACGACGATTTCAAGCTCAAGCAGGTACACGAATTGCTGAGCTCCTGGCTCACCCGCCGCAAGGTCGACGCCCGCTCGCTCGATTACGGCAAGGCCGAGGAAGCATCGGGGGGCTCGCTCAGGCAGGAAATTACCGTCCGGCAGGGGATCGACCAGGACACTGCCAAGTCGATCAGCAAGAAGATCCGCGACGCCAAGCTGAAGGTACAGGCACAGATACAGGGCGATCAACTGCGCGTGAGCGGCAAGAAGCGAGATAACCTGCAGGAGGTCATCGAGCTGTGCAAGGACCTCAAGGTCGACCTGCCGCTGCAGTACGTCAATTTCCGCGACTGACTGACCGCTCTTATGGCGCAGGCTGGGGCGGTTGTTATCCGGCCTTACGCCGCGTTCCATTGCCGGCCGGCCACGGCTAGGCTCGGCGCATGGAAGCATTCAAGGGACGTACGGCGCTGGTCACCGGCGCGGCCAGCGGCATGGGTCTGGGCATAGCGAGGGGGTTGGCCGCAGGCGGCGCTCGCGTGGTGTTGTGGGATCTTGACGAGGCCGGCCTGCAGGCCGCGGTCGATAAGATAAACAGCGAGGGCGGCGAGGCGCATGGATTCCGCTGCGACGTCAGCAATCGAGCTACCGTTGCCTCTGTTGCTGCCCGGGTGAAAGCCGAGCTGGGCGAGGTAGACTTGCTGGTCAATAACGCCGGGGTGGTGAGTGGCGGTTACCTGCTCGACATTCCCGACGAGAAGATCGAGCAGACCTTCGCCGTCAACACCTTGGCCCTGTACTGGGTCACGCGCGCGTTCCTGCCCGGGATGATTGAACGCAACGCCGGCCAGGTGGTGACGCTGGCATCGGCGTCGGGCTACATGGGCGTTGCTCGCTTGTCGGACTACTCGGCGAGCAAGTGGGCCGCGATCGGTTTCGACGAATCGCTGCGGGTGGAGTTGCGCAGCCTCGCCCCGGGCGTGGGCACCACGGTTATTTGCCCGTTCTTTGTAAACACCGGCATGTTTGACGGCGTAAAGAGCCGCTTGATGCCCATACTCAAGGAAGAAAAAGTGGTGCGGTCCATCCTCAGGGCCATACGCCTTCGTCGCCGACGCTTGGTGTTGCCCTGGTCGGTCAGGCTGCTACCAGCCATGCGCCTGCTGCCCGTGCCCTTGCTCGACGCTATGGCCAACGCTATGGGCGTCAATCGAGCCATGGACGAGTTCAAGGGGCGCGCGGGGTAGCTAACGTTTTTGTTCGAGCGCGAGCATGTCACGCATCGCGTTTTCGGGGTCGCGGGGTTGCCAGCCGAGCTCTTCCCGCAGCTTGCGGGTGTCGTAGTGTCGGCGCATGGGGAGCGGTAGTGGAAGCCAGGCCAACGGGGTGCGGCCTCCAACCTGTCGCCACGCCGACAGTAACTGCCAGAACGTGGTAGAAGCGTCACCCGCCACGTTGTAAGCGCGTCCCACGGCCGCCTGTTTTTCCAACGACAGGGCGATAGCCTCGGCCACGTCGCCCGCGTATATCCAGCTTATGCGCCAGCCCACCGGTACCGGTGCCAGCGGCAGGCTGTAAAGGGCTCTCACCTTGCTCCAGAACACGGTGTCCCAGGCACCGAATATTCCGCTGGGCCTGAGCGCGGTCAGCGAAAGCCCCAACTCGTCGGCGAGCTTCCACGCGCGTCGTTCACCGAGGGCCTTGGAAAGCGGGTAGACCTTCAGCGGGTGGCGCGTGCTCAGTCCATCCATGAGGGGTGGCTCGTCGTCCAGGGGTTTACGCGCCGGGAAGCTGTAGACCGATATCGACGACATGTGAACCACGCGCCGGGTGCCGGTGGCGGCTGCCGCCCGCAGCAGGTTCTCTATACCGCCCACGTTGACGCGTTCGTGGGCACTCCATTTCTGCAGGCCGATGTTGAGCATACCCGCGTTCGATACCAGCCCGTCGCAGCCCTCGAGCGCTTTTTCCAATGCGCCACGGTCGCCGAGGTCAGCGCGCCTGAGCTCCACGCGGTCCGCCAGCCCCGGTACCTTGTCGGGGTCGCGCACCACCCCTACCACGCGCGCCCCACGGGCGAGCAGCACTTCTACTATGTTGCGGCCCAGGGAGCCTGTAGCGCCGGTGACGGCGATGGTACTGTCGGCAAGGTTCATAGCGGCTTCCGGAGAGTAACCGGCAGGCGGGCATCGAGCAAGTAGCGGGCTCAGAACGGTTGACCCCGCCCTGTACAGGCCGTGGCCGCCGTGATTGAATTGTTGCGATGGACAGGGGGAAGACAGACAGCTGATGGCAATGCCCAAAGACATAGGCGTGATCGATACCATGCTTTCGATACCGACCAACGACCGCGGTAAGTGGTACGATTTCATGAAGTCGCAGTTGCTCGACAACGAGAGCCGGGAGATGTTCGAGTTCCCGGTTGAGTACATGTTCAAGGACGTGCCCGAGACAAAGAAGGGCGATCGCTTTGACGACTACGTGTCCTACACGCTCTCGGAGATGGACAAGTACGGCATTGCCCAGGCACTGGTCGGCGTGACACTCGAGCACGAAGACCTGTGTCGTGCGCTCAAGGAAAACCCGGACCGGTTTATCGGCAGCTACCAGGTCAACCCCAACATGGGCATGGAAGGTGTGCGCGATCTCAGGCGGGCGGTCAAGGAGCTCAACGTCAAGGCGGCCACCTCGTTTCCGGCTGGTTGCCTGCCGCAGGTGCCCATCGCCGACCGTCGCATGTACCCGTTGTACGCGGCCTGCGTCGACCTGGATATCCCCATTTTTGTTTGCGCCGGCGTGCCCGGCCCGCGCCTGCCCATGGCTTGCCAGCACGTCGAGCAGATAGACGAGGTCTGCTACTTCTTTCCCGAGCTGCGCTTTGTCACCCGCCACGGTTGCGAGCCCTGGACCGACCTCATCGTCAAGCTCATGCTCAAGTACCCCAACCTGTACTACTCGACCAGCGCCTTCGCTCCTAAGTACTATCCCAAGGAGGTTATCGACTACGCCAACTCGCGGGGCGGCGACCGCCTGATCTACGCCGGCTACTTTCCCATGGGTCTGAGTCTCGAGCGGATTTTTGCCGAGCTGGAAAAACTGCCGCTCAAGGACGAAGTGTGGCCAGGCTTCCTGCGCGACAACGCCGCGCGCGTGCTCAATCTGGAGTAGAGGTGATCTCTGCCAGCGGCCGACCCACCTTGTAGACGAGGGTCCCGGTGGCACACAGTTCGCCCTGCTCGTTGCGCACCGAAGCGCGGCAGAACACCGTTGAACGGCCGCGTTTTTCTATCCAGCCCTCCGCTATCGCGTCGCCCACTATCGGTGCCAGGAAGTCAGTCCTCATGTCTACCGTGAGCATCACGGGCCTTTCGTCGTAGCCGCTGCCTATGGCCGGAACCACGCAGGTGTCCAGCAGGGCGGCGACCATACCGCCGTGCAGCATGCCGGCCGGTTGCGTCAACTCCGGCCCGAAGGGCAGGCGCATCCTGGCGTAGTCGCTGCGTACTTCTTCGAGTATCAATCCCACGTGGGCGGGGAATCCCCTACTCGGGAAGTGCTGCCAGGTTTTTGCTCGGTCGGCTGCGAGTTCGGCGAAACGGCTTCGTTCGGGTGCTGTGGGGTCGTCCATAAGACAACCGACCCTAACAGAAAAAACCGGCCGGGTCTCGTGGCCTGTGACATTGGCCTTTCTCAGGCCGAGGCTCGGGAGAGCGCTTCGGAAAACGAGATTCCTTGTTTGAGCCACTCGCCGTACATCATCGAGTAGCGCGGCCGGGCAAAGGTGAGCACACCGGTGAGCGGGCCATCGCGGAAGCCCTGCAAGGCAACAAACCTGTACTCGGCTTCGTCGCCGTGAACCACCTGCACCGTGTCGCCGGTGCCCGCGCGGCCAACGAACTGTATCTTGACGCCGTGCTGGTCGCTCCAGAAAAATGGCAGCGGCGAGAACGGTTCGTGCGGCTCGGGCTCGAGCAGGGTACGGGCCACGTAGCCCGCCTGCTCGACTGCGTTGGTCCAGTGCTCCACCCGTATCGATTCGCCGTAGCCTCGGTGTTGCCAGCGCGCCACGTCGCCGGCGGCGTATATAGCGGGGGCGGCCCTGCAGAACTCGTCGCAGATTACACCGTCTTCCAGGGCCAGGCCGCTTTTTTCCAACCAGTCGGTGGCGGGCCGGCAACCGGTGCCGGCCACGAGCAGGTCGGCCGCCAGTCGTTCGCCATCATCGAGAACGACACTTTCTACCCTGCCTGCTCCCTCCACGCTGGACACCATCCGCTGCAAGCGCAGTTGTACTCCGTGGTCGCGGTGGAGTTGTGCTGCTGTTTGGCCGGTGGCCTGGTCTAGCGCGCGCGCCATCGGCCACGGTCTCGGTTCGACGACCGTGACCTCCAGGCCAAGTTCGCGACAGGTCGAGGCGACCTCCAGGCCGATGAAGCCCGCGCCGGCGATGACGACGCGCGGCGTGCCGCTGGTGAGAGCGGACCTCAGGCAGAGAGCATCGTCGAGGCTGCGCAGGTAGTGCAGGCCCAACGGCGCTTTGCCGGCAAGACCGGGAAGAGTCCGCGGCAGCGCGCCGGTGGCTATGACCAGGGCGTCAAAGCCCAGTCGGCGATCGTCTTCGAGCAGCACCTGCCTTTCGGCGAGGTCGAGCCCGGTAGCACTGACACCCGGAAAGTATTGCAGCTCGAGTTCGCCAAGACCGTTGGGGCGCAATCTGACTTTGTCGGTATCCCAACGGCCGGCAAGCAATTCTTTCGAAAGCGGCGGGCGGTCATAGGGTTGATGAGGTTCGGCGCCCAGGAGGGTGAGTTTTCCGTCGAAGCCGCGCTCGCGCAGGCCCTCGCAGGTTTTCAGGCCCGCAAGCGATGCGCCTACGACCAGTACGTTTCGTGGCAATTGTGAGCTGGGCACACCGGCGAGATAGCAGGCCCGAGCGACCGTTAACAATCACGGTTCGGCGACGTCCGGGCCGGACTTCACGTTGTCTCACCCGCGGACTCCGGCTAGTTAAACAGTGACTCTACGATCATCGCGCTGCGGCGAACGACGCGCGCAAGCACACACGGCAAGCCCGGCGGGCCTGTACAGAGGAAAATCAATGGATTTTGAATATTCGCAGAAGACCAAGGACTACGCGGAGCGCGTTGGCGCATTCATAGAGGAGAATCTCTACCCCAACGAGGAAGAGCTGGAGCAACAGATCGAGGATGGCGGCCGCTGGTGTGTCATCCCTTTGCTCGAAGAGATCAAGGCCAGGGCCAAGGCCGACGGATTGTGGAACCTTTTTCTGCCAGAAAGCGGCCGAGGAGCCGGCCTGAGCAACCTCGAGTACGCGCCGCTGGCGGAATTGATGGGGCGTAGCCACTTCGCCTCGGAGTCATTCAACTGTTCGGCTCCCGACACCGGCAACATGGAAGTCATTGAGCGCTACGGCAACGAGGAGCAGAAAGCCGAGTGGCTGGCTCCTTTGCTGGAGGGCGAGATCCGTTCGGTGTTCTGCATGACTGAACCGGCGGTCGCCAGCTCGGACGCCACCAACATCTGCTCGACCATCGTGCGCGACGGCGATGAGTACGTGATCAACGGCACCAAGTGGTGGTCGTCGGGCGCCGGCGATCCGCGTGCGAAGATTTCGATCTTCATGGGCAAGACCGATCCCGACGCCGCCCGCCATCAGCAGCAGTCGATGATACTGGTGCCACTCGATGCGCCGGGTATAAACATCAAGCGCATGCTCAGCGTATTCGGTTATGACGACGCGCCGCATGGCCACGCCGAGATTGAGTTCAAGGACGTGCGCGTGCCGGTGGCTAATCTCCTGCTGGGCGAAGGCCGTGGCTTCGAGATAGCCCAGGGCCGGCTGGGCCCCGGGCGCATTCACCACTGCATGCGCACGGTCGGTGCGGCCGAGAGGGCGCTCGAGGCCATGTGCCGGCGCGCTCTTGAGCGCAAGGCTTTTGGCCGTCACCTGGCCGAGATGGGAGTCACCAGGGCGCGCATAGCCGAGGCTCGTATTGATATAGAGCAGTCGCGTTTGCTGACGCTCAAGGCCGCATGGCTGATGGACACGGTGGGCAACAAGGAAGCCCGCAGCGAGATCGCCCAGATCAAGGTAGCAGCCCCGCGCATGGCCCTGAAAGTGGTCGACAACGCCATGCAGGTGCACGGCGGCGCTGGTGTCTGCCAGGACTTCAACCTGGCCAGGCTCTACTCGGGCCTGCGAACACTGAGGCTTGCCGATGGACCGGACGAGGTCCATCTCGAGCAGATCGGTCGCCTCGAGCTGAAGAAGTACCTCTAGGCGAGCGGCCGGCCGCCGGTCTCCGGGCGGGCGGGTGAAGAGGGCAGGCGACTTTCGCCCTGCAGGAAAGCATCCACGCCGCGGGCACATTCGCGTCCTTCCCACAGCGCCCACACCACCAGCGACTGGCCGCGCCTCGTGTCTCCACAGGCGAACACTCCGGGCACGTTTGTAGCGTAGTCGGGGTCGGCGGCGATGTTGCCCCTGGCGTCAAGCGCGACGCCGAGTTGCTCGACCAGGCCCGTGGTCCTCGGGCCGGTGAAACCCATGGCCAGCAGCACCAGCCCGGCCGGCACCGTGAATTCGCTGCCCTCGATCTCGCTCATCTGCATGCGCCCGTCCTCCGAGCGTTTCCACTCGATGCGCACGGCTTCAAGTGCCTCTACCTTTCCGTCCTTGCCCAGGAGGCGACGGGTGTTGATAGCAAAATCACGCTCGGCACCTTCTTCGTGGCTGCTCGAGCTACGGTAGATCATGGGCCAGTAGGGCCAGGGCATGCTCTCGGTGCGCTGGTGCGGGGGCTCGGGCATGATCTCAAACTGGGTGACGCTGGCCGCTCCCTGGCGGTTAGATGTTCCCACGCAGTCACTGCCCGTGTCGCCACCGCCTATCACGATCACGTGCTTGCCCTCGGCGAGAATTGCCTCCTGCTTGGGCACGGTGTCGCCGGCTACGCGCTTGTTCTGCTGGGGTAGAAAGTCCATGGCGAAGTGAACTCCCTCGAGTTCTCGTCCGCTGACCTCGAGGTCTCTCGGCACCGTGCAGCCCAGCGAAAGTACCACGGCATCAAAATCTGCCCTCAATTTGTCGGTACCGATGTCGCTACCCACGTCTACACCGCAGCGCATGGTCACACCCTCGGCCTGCATCTGCTCCACGCGGCGATCGATGAGCTGCTTTTCCATCTTGAAATCGGGAATCCCGTACCTGAGCAGCCCCCCCACGCGGTCGGCCCGCTCGAAGAGGGTCACGTCGTGACCGGCACGGGCCAGTTGCTGGGCAGCCGCCATGCCGGCTGGACCCGAGCCTACCACGGCAACGGTTTTCCCGGTCTTGACCGGCGCGGGCAGCGGGGTGATCCAGCCTTCCTGCCAGGCGCGGTCTATGATGTTTTTCTCGATCAGCTTTATGTTGACCGGGTCGCTGTTGATGTTGACAACGCAGCTCTCTTCGCAGGGGGCGGGGCAGACGCGGCCGGTAAACTCCGGGAAGTTGTTGGTCTCGTGCAGCACCGAGATGGCTTCGCGCCATTCGTGGTTGTAAACGAGGTCGTTGAACTCGGGGATGGTGTTGCCCAGCGGACAGCCGTTGTGACAGAACGGTACGCCGCAGTCCATGCAGCGGGCCGCTTGCCGGTTGAGCGCGTCGGCATCAAGCTTGCCCTCAAGTTCGCGGTAGTCGCCCAGCCGTTCTTTGACGGGTCGCCGAGTCGGCGTCTCCCGTTCAAAATCCATGAAGCCCGTAGCTTTACTCACCGTGATTGCCTCGCGGCGCTGTCGCTTGCTCAGGCCGAGGCCTGGGCGGCGGCGCCGCTTTTCTCCTTTTCGGTTTCCTCGAGCACGCGTCGGTACTCGCTGGGAAACACCTTGACGAACCGCGCCAGGGTGTTGTTCCAGTCGCCGAGCAGGCGCTCGGCCAGCTCGCTGCCGGTGAGCTGTACGTGTCGCTGCACTAATCGCTTGATCTCGGCCGCCTCGTCGGGGTCATCGAGCTTGAACAACTCGATCATTCCCATGTTGCAGCGCTCGGCGAAGCGCCCGTCGACGTCGAGCACGTAGGCAAACCCACCGCTCATCCCGGCAGCAAAGTTGCGCCCGGTGGTACCCAGGCACACCAGTCGGCCACCGGTCATGTACTCGCAGCCGTGGTCACCCACGCCTTCGACAACGACCGTGACGCCGCTGTTACGCACGCAGCAGCGTTCGCCTACCTGGCCGCGCACGAACACTTCGCCGGCGGTGGCGCCGTAGAAAGCCACGTTGCCAATGATGATGTTGTCCTCGGCCACGAAGGAGGCCTCGGCCTGCGGGGCTATGCTCACCTGTCCGCCCGACATTCCCTTGCAGAAGTAGTCGTTGGCGTCACCGTGGATGTGGGCGGTTATGCCGGGGGCCATGAAGGCACCGAAGCTTTGCCCGGCAGAGCCGGTAAAATTGAGCTTGATGGTGTGGTCGGGCAGGCCCTCTTCACCGTACTTCTTCGTTATCTCGTGGCTCAGGGTGGTACACACGGTGCGGTTGGTGTTGGCAATAGGCAGGTCAATCGCCACCGCCTTGCCCTCGTCCAGGGCTGCCCGCACCAGTTGGATGATCTCGTTGTCCAGCGCTTTTTCCAGGCCGTGATCCTGGGTACCGGTGCCGCTTATGCCCACGCCGGGTAAGGCCGGCGGGCGGGCGAGTATGGGCGCGAGATCCAACCCGCGCGCCTTCCAGTGGTCCACGGCTTCAGAAATGTTGAGAAGATCCACGCGACCGGTGAGCTCCTGCACGGAGCGCACTCCCATGGCGGCCATTATCTCGCGAAGTTCTTCGGCCACGAACATCATGAAGTTGATCACTTGTTCGGGCGTGCCCGAGAATTTTTTGCGCAGCGATTTGTCCTGGGTGGCGATGCCTACCGGGCAGGTATTGAGATGGCACTTGCGCATCATGATGCAGCCTTCCGCCACCAGGGCGGCGGTCGCAAATCCGAACTCGTCCGCACCGAGCATGGCAGCCACGGCCACGTCGCGCCCGGTCTTGAGCTGTCCGTCGGTCTCGACCCTGATGCGGCTGCGCAGGTCGTTGTCCACCAGCACCTGCTGGGTCTCGGCGAGTCCCAGTTCCCAGGGCGCACCGGCGTACTTGATCGAGCTGAGAGGCGAAGCCCCGGTGCCGCCGTCGTGGCCGCTTATGAGCACCACGTCGGCCTTTGCCTTCGATACCCCGGCCGCGATCGTGCCCACCCCGACCTCGGAAACCAGCTTGACGCTGACCCTCGCCGCCGGGTTTGAGTTTTTCAGGTCGTGGATGAGCTGTGCGAGGTCCTCGATGGAATAGATGTCGTGGTGGGGCGGGGGAGAAATCAGGCCTACCCCCGGCGTGGAGTAGCGGGTGCGGGCTATCACCCGGTCCACCTTGTGTCCCGGCAACTGGCCGCCCTCGCCGGGCTTGGCTCCCTGCGCCATCTTTATCTGCAGTTCCTTGGCGTTGGTGAGGTAGTTGATGGTCACGCCGAACCTGCCCGAGGCCACCTGCTTGATGGCCGAGCAGGCCGAGTCGCCGTTGGCCATGGGCTTGAAGCGGTCGGGGTTCTCACCGCCTTCGCCCGTGTTGGAACGTCCGCCTATGCGGTTCATGGCGATGGCCAGGTTTTCGTGCGCTTCGCGGCTGATCGAGCCGTAGGACATGGCGCCGGTCTTGAATCTCTTAACGATCTCGGTGGCCGCTTCAACTTCGTCGAGGGGTACGGGCGTGGTGTCGTTCCTGAAACTCATCAGGCCCCTGAGCGTACACAGGTTGCTGCTCTGCTCGTTGACGAGCTTGCTGTACTGCCCGAATACCTCGTAGTCGCCCGAGCGTACCGCCAGCTGCAACCTCGACACGGTTTCGGGGTTGAACAGGTGGTATTCTCCGCGCCGACGCCACTGGTACTGGCCGCCTGTTTCAAGCGCGTCGGCGTCGCCCACCGCTTGTCCGTAGGCGCGATCGTGGCGCAGTCGCGACTCCTCGGCTATCACATCGAGGCCGATCCCGCCTATGCGAGAGGCAGTGCCAAAGAAACAACGCTCTATGACCTCGGGGGCGATGCCTATGGCTTCGAAGATCTGCGCGCCGCGGTAGCTGGCCTGCGTAGAGATGCCCATCTTCGACATGGTCTTGAGCAGACCCTTGCCGATAGCCTTGCAGTAATTCTCAACGGCCTGTTCGGCCGACACTCCATCGAGCGCGCCCTTGCCCGCGAGGGCATTGAGCGTATCCATGGCCAGCCAGGGGTTTACGGCCGACGCGCCGTAGCCCGACAGCAGGCAGAAGTGCATCACCTCGCGCACTTCGCCGCTTTCCACTACCAACCCGACCAGCGTTCGGCTGCCCTCGCGTATGAGGTGGTGATGGACGGCGCCGATAGCCAGCAGCGCCGGTATCGGCGCGCGCTCGGCGTCGGCCGCGCGGTCGGAGAGGATGATGATGTCGAAGCCTTTTTTTACGGCCTCCGAGGCCTGGTTGCAGATAGCCTGCAGCGCCTCGTCCAGGGCGTCTTCACCGCCGGACGCATCAAACAGGGAGTCGAGGGTCGTACTGTGTATACCGTTGGCGTCGATCTCGCGTATGCGCGCGAGCTGGTCGTTGCTGATGCAGGGCGCGGGTATGTGCAGCTGGCGGCAGTGGTCCTCGGTCTCGTCGAAAAGGTTCTGCTGGCGCCCGCACATGGCGTCCAGCGACATGATCAGCTCTTCGCGGATGGGGTCTATGGGCGGGTTGGTCACCTGGGCGAACAGCTGCTTGAAATAGTTGTAGAGTAGCTGCGGCTGGTTCGACAGCACGGCCAGGGGGGTGTCTGTGCCCATCGAGCCCAATGGTTCCTGGCCGTCACGGGCCATGGGCAGCAGCAGCATTTTGAGTTCTTCGCGGGTGTAGGCGTGGAGCTTCTGGGCGGTCTTCAGTTCGCCACCGGTGGTCGTTGCCGGCATCCCGCCGGGCTCGGGCAGCTCGTCGAGTTCGACGACGTTCCTCTCGAGCCATTCTCCCCAGGGCAGGCGTGCCGCCATGGCAGCCTTGGCTTCCTCGTCGTCGATGATGCGGTGCTCGTCGAGGTCAACGAGAAAGATTCGGCCCGGTTGCAGGCGTCCCTTGCGCTCCACGTTTTCGGGGGGTACGTCGATCACGCCCGTTTCCGAGGCGACGATCACCAGTCCGTCCTTGGTCACGAGGTATCTCGAGGGGCGCAGCCCGTTGCGGTCGAGTATGGCACCCACGCGGTGGCCGTCGGTGAAGGGAATGCAGGCCGGTCCGTCCCAGGGCTCAAGCAGGCAGCCGTGGTAGCGATAGAAGTCGCGGCGTTGCTGGTCCATGTCGTCGTGCTTTTCCCAGGCTTCGGGCACCATCATCATGGCGGCGTGGGGCAGTTCACGGCCGGTCTGGAACAGAAGCTCCAGTGCGTTGTCGAAGGTGGCCGAGTCGGACTGGCCGGGCTTTACTATCGGCAGCAGGCGCTCGAGCTCGGGCCCGAAAGTCGACGATTCGAACAGCTTTTCGCGGGCGTTCATCCAGTTGATGTTGCCGCGCAAGGTGTTGATCTCGCCGTTGTGGCACATGTAGCGAAACGGTTGCGCCAGGCTCCATGCGGGCAGCGTGTTGGTGCTGAAGCGCGAGTGCACCAGCGCCAGGGCTGACTCCATGTCTGCTTCGGCGAGGTCGGGGTAAAAACTGGCCAGCTGGCCGGTGAGCAGCATGCCCTTGTAGACCAGCGTACGGCAGGACAGGCTGCTGGGGTAGAAATCCCTCGCCGAGGCGCCGCCGGCGGCCGCGGCCTTGTTCTCGGCCACCTTGCGCATGGTGTAGAGCTTGCGCTCGAATGATTCCTCGTCGAGTTCGAGCCCGTTCTTACCCACGAACACCTGGGCAAAGTCGGGCCTGGTCGTAAGCGACGTGCTACCACAGTGCTGCTCGTTGAAGGGGACCTCGCGCCAGCCGAGCACTTCGAGGCCCACGCTCCTGGCGGCGCTGGCCACGATTTCTTCGCAGAGGCTACGCTCGGCAGCTTCACGGGGCAGAAAAAGCATGCCGACGCCGTATTCCCGGGCTGGGGGCAGGGGGATTCCCAGTTTTTCTGCGCGGGTGCGCAGAAAACGATCGGGGACCTGTATGAGCACGCCCGCGCCGTCACCCGACTCGGGGTCGCAGCCCGACGCGCCGCGGTGGTCAAGGTTGTGGAGTCCCGAGAGGGCTTTTTCGATCAGGTCGTGGGTGGGGACGTTGTCCAGGCGGGCGAGGAACCCAATACCGCAGGCGTCGTGTTCGGTCTCCGGGAGGTAGAGAGAAGGTATGCTGCCGTCGCTGAGTTGTCTCATTAGCTGTGTCCGCGCCGGTTGCTCGAGTGCTACGCGCTCCGGCCGAGACAAGAAAGCTAGTAGAAAGTAGGGAATCTGTCAATAGCTAAGCTAGAATGACCAAATCAGGCCAAAAGGTTGACAGAACACCGGGGATTCGTCAGATTACTACCCATGACTAGACGAAAAACCGACCCGCGTATACTCGATGCCCAGGAGTTGAAGATCGTCCGCGCCCTGGTTCGCGACCCCCGCTTGTCGGACAACAAGCTGGGCGAGCAGAACCGAATCCCGGTGCGGACGGTCAGCCGGAAGCGCGCGCGCATGGAGCAGGACCAACTTCTGCGCTACTTCACCGAACTCGACATGGGCGAGTCGGGCACCGGCCATTTTCAGTGCCGGCACATGTACATCATCCGCTTTGAGGTCGACGTGCGGCTCAGCCGCTTCCTGGAAGAAATAAACCGCGAGCCCAAGGTCGTGACCGTATTCACCCGCTCGGTCTACGAATCCCACGTGGCCGAGATCGACGGCCGGGTGGCCCTGGTGATGATCATCGACGGGGTGTCGGACGCGGATATCGTTGAGCGATTCCAGGAAGAAATACTGCCCGCACTCAAGTCCAACCATGGAAAGAAGGCGATAGAGGACGTATCAACCTTCAGGCTGCTGTCAAAGGTGCGCATGCTGCGCAACTACATCCCCGACGTAAATATGGACAACGGGCGGATCAGCGACAGCTGGCACAGCGACGCGATCTTCGTGGCCTGAGGGAGGCGCCGGGTCTTTTTGCCCTGAGGAGGCTGGTAAACGGCCAGAATCTGCTGGCGCGATGGTCACTGTCGGGGTACCCTGAGGCATGGCCCGGTTGACAATCTGCGCACTTTTTTTTGCAGCCCTGTGCCTGGCACCTGTTTCCCTGGTGGCCTACGTTGACGACCAGGAGCCGGGGGCGGGGCAGGGCGAGCGCAATGAACTCATGCTACCCGACCCCTTCCTGGACGACGACTGGCCGGAGATCGAAAAACCCCGCATGGTCGAGCCCCCGTCGCGTCTAGAGGGGGAGACCTCGGCCGAGCGCGCGTTTCGGGAGCAGGCAGACCGTGATCTGCAGATTGAAAAAGAGTTTGACGACGATGGCATGGATGGCAGCGGCATAGGCGACGATCTGGACGATGATCTGAGCGGCAGCGGTTTTGAGCGGGAACTGCAGCAGCTCGAAGACTTTATGGACTGACCGCTCGGGCTACAGGGGAACACGACAAGCATGGCTAATGTACGCGATCGCATAGCGCTCAGCGAAGAAGAAATCAGCGCGTTCATAGAGAACGCACAGACCGTGATAGTTGGCAGCAACAACCACGACGGCGTACCCCACATGATGCCCATGTGGTACTCGATGGTGGACGGTCTTATCTCGATGCACACCTACGGAGCTTCGCAGAAAGTCGTCAACCTGCGGCGCGACCCGAGGGGGTCCGCCCTGGTCGAAGACGGTGATACCTACGGTACCCTGCGCGGCGTTTTTCAGCGCGGTTACTACGACGTCATCGACGATCAGGATCTTTGCGTGGAGATAGGGGTTAAGTCGGCCAACAAGTACCAGGATATTCCAGAAGATCTTTCTCGGCCTCACGTGGTAGAGGCCGTACGCAAGAGGGTGGCGTTGGTGTTTCACCCCGAGAAGACCACGAGCTGGGATCACCGCAAGCTGCGTGCCGCCGGCGCGTCGGACAACGGCCCCGGCGCCGACTGACCGCCAGTGGCTTTGCTGACAGCCAGGACCGTGGCCACGCTGCTCGTGCTGCTGGCTTCCTGCACTGTCCATGAATACGGTGCGCCCGCCCGTGAGGCGCCCTCGGCCGATGCCCCGGTTGTCCTGTTTTTTGGCGACAGCATCACTGCTGGCACCGGCGTGGGCCAGGCCGCTGCGTTTCCGGCGGTGGTGCAGGAAAGGATAAACAGCGAAGGTTTGGACTACCGCTGCGTCAACGCAGGTGTCTCCGGCATAACCACCGGCGGGTCCCTGTTGCGCCTGCCTGAGTTCCTGCGGGAGCCGCCAGCGGTGGTAGTTGTTGAGCTGGGCGCCAACGATGTGTTCCGACGGGTGCCGTCGGAGGCCTGGACGAAGAATCTTGTCGAGATCGTTGAGCGTTTCCAGGCGGCGGGCTCCGGGGTTCTGATAGC
Organism: Candidatus Binatota bacterium; assembly: GCA_012960245.1. Taxonomy (NCBI): domain Bacteria; phylum Candidatus Binatota; species Candidatus Binatota bacterium. Next base: position 51,488 of record DUBO01000042.1, read on the forward strand.
CGGGACCCTGTTTCCACCGTTTGAGCTGCGTTCGGGGGGAGCGGCAGAAGCCGTGTACCGAGACGTAGCCCGTCTCAGCTCGGCTCCGCTGCTGGTGGACCTGATGGCTGGGGTAGCTGGAGATCCGGCTCTCAACGTGGCCGACGGCGTGCACCCCAACCTCGAAGGGCATCGTCGCCTGGCAGAGACCCTGTGGCCCTACCTGCTGCCCTTGCTCGATTGACCAGTTCCACCCGAGCCCGGAATACGCACCAGCCGTGAAAGGGTGGCCGGGAACAGAAGTATAGACACCAGGTAACATACCGCGACCGTGATGGCGGTGAGCGCGCCCAGCTTGATCTGCGGGTAGAGATCGGCGGCGAGCAAAACCAGGAAGCCTGCCAGGAGCACCACCGCGTTGAAGAACAACGCGCGCCCGGCCGTAACCGCTGTAATCACGGCCGCTTGTTCGTGCGCGACACCAGCGCGTCTCTCTCCCAGGTAGCGGTAGAGGTAGTGGATGGCGAAGTCGATGCCTATTCCAAGCGTCATGGCGCCGAGCATTACTATGGGTATATCGACCGGTACCCCGGCAAAGCCCATGCTCCCGTAGGCAGCCAGCAGGGCAAAAGTAACGGGCATCACGGCAAGCACTCCCAGCGGCAACCGTCCGAACACCGCCCAGCAGATCAAGGTCAGCAGGGGCAGACATATGGCCAGCGCTCGGATCTGGTCGTTTATGACGTGCAATTCCATTCGCGAACTCGTCATGGCGTCACCCGAGAATACTATTTTTGCCGACGGCAGCCCCGGACCGTTGAACAGTTCCTCGGAGAGGTCCCTTGCCTGTTCGAGAGTAGCTTTTGCCCAGGCGGTGCCGGTGCGGTTGATGAACATCTGCATGCGGGCGTGGCGGTAGTCGTAGTCCACCATGTCGTCAAAATCGCCGGGATCACCCGACATGGAGTAGAGCAGCAGGTACTGGGCCACCAGCTCACGCGAGCCGGGTATCTCGGCCTTGTGGGGGTCATCGCCGTGCATTACGCGGTTCATGCGGGCTACCAGTTCGGCCAGTGACAAGGAGCCACCTACCTGCGGCAGCTCGTCCATTCGCCGTTGCATTTCAAGCATGGCGGAGAGTAGCGCGGGATCCTTGATGGCGTCGACCGAGCCGCCGTCTATTACAACGTCGAGTATGGTGCTTCCCGAGAAGTGGGCGTTGACCGCGTCGTCGGCGTCCCTGATTTCGTGGCCCGGCGGAAACTGGGCTATGCGCGAACTGTCCACGGTCAACCTGCTGGCTCCAAAAATTCCAGCCACTACCAGTGCTGCGAAAACGGCCACTACCCAGTTTCTTCTCCGCGACGCCGCGCGCGCTACGCCAGCGAACAGGCGCACGCTGCTGTTGTTGTCGTCAAACAGGCTGCGGCGGGTGCCCAAACGCGGTGCCTTCAGCGGCAACAGGGCAAACAGCGCAGGAATGAGCAGGAGCGTAAGCACGAAGGCCGCCGTCACCCCCACCGCGGCGAGCACACCGAAGTCGCGTAGCGGCGCCATCGATGACATCGAGGTCGACAGAAAACCGACCGCCGTAGTCACCGAGGTAAGCAGCACGGGAGGACCCATGTCCATCATCGTTACGCGCACGATCTCGTCGCGCCCTGCGTCGGGTGACTCGACCTGCGCGTCGTAGTAGCGACTGAGCAGGTGTATCGAATCGGCAACGGCTATGGGTACGAGAACGACCAGCAGTATGGAACTGATGGTGTACATCGGGTGTCCCCACCAACCCAGGAATCCGAAGGTCCAGATTTCGGTCGCGGCTATAACGGCGAGGCAGATACCAACCGAGCGAAGCGTGCGAAATGACAAGAGTACCAGCAGGCTGATCACCGCAAGTACGAAGGGCATCAGGCGACGGCCCTCGGCGGGGATGGCGATGTAGAAGATTCCTTCGATCACCGGGCGGCCGGCGAGAAAAAACTGTTCGGGATGGCCCGCCTCGCTGAGCCCGTCGACGTAGGCCTTGAGCTTCAGGTAGGAGCCGGCCTGGTCGGCGTGACCCTGCTCGGACTCGCGCACCATTATCAGGGTGCCCTTATCGTCGAGAGCCGCGAGGGTGCCTTCGAACATACCGTTGTCTCGTATGGCTTGCCTCAGCCGCCGGGCTCCCTCGGGATCATCGGGAGCCAGCTCCATGAAGGGCTCCACTTCCATGCCCTCCTCGGTGCCGCGCACATTGTTTACGGTGGACAGCGACCTCAGATCCGAGTTGACGGCCGTTTCAAATTCGGGCTGTTCCTGCAGCCAGTCGGTGATGCGGCTCACCAGCGCCAGTGTCTCGGGGTTGAAGGCACCGTCGGGGTGGTCGGGCCTGAGCACGGCGATCATGTGCAGGCTTACATCGCCGAAAACTTCTTCGATGTACGCCAGGTTGTCGCGCGCTATGTCCTTGTCGGGGAGGAACTGCCTCGCGTCGCTGTCTATGTAGACTCGTGGAAGGCCGGCGGCCATGAAGGCGGTGGCGGCCAGCGCGATGAGCAGTGCCACCAGTGGCCTGCGGATGACCGCATCGATGTAGCGTTGCCAGGCGCGTTTCACGAGGGTCCCTTCCCGGTGCTTGATTGCTCTGCTGCAAAAAGTCCCAGCGCTGCCGGGAAGAGATACAGGGTGTAGACGTAGCAGATCACCATGGTCGTGGTCACCAACAAGCCGAGTTTTACCTGCGGGTAGAAGCGCGCTCCCAGCAGGACGAGGAAGCCTCCGACCAGTACCACTGCGTTAAAAAACAGCGCGCGACCGGCGGTGGCGGCGGTGAGAACGCTGGCGCCTTCGTGCTCCATGCCGCGGTTTCGCAACTCGCGGTAGCGATGCAGGTAGTGCACCGAGAAATCGACGCCGATCCCCAGTGTGATCCCGCTCAGCACGGCAATGCCAAAGTCGGTGGGGATGCCGGCAATGCCGAGCGCGCCGTAAGTGAGCAGGACGGCGAAGGCCACCGGTGCCACCAGCAGCAGCGCCATCACAAGGCTCCTGAACACGAGGAAGCCAATCGCGACGAGCACCGGCAGGCAGATAGACGCAGTCATGAACTGGCCCGAGATAATGGCTTCTTCCAGCGTGGTGGTAAACTGTGCTCCGCCGGCTGCCACGGCACTGGCGTTGGGCAGGTCAGCAAAGTGAAGCGACACCAGTTCGTCACTGCGCTCGAGCACCTGCCGGGCCGCTGTAGTGCCCGGGTCGCGCAAGAAGGTACGCAGGCGGGCGTAGCGGTAGTCGTAGTCTACCAGGTCTTCGAAGTCTCCGGGGCTGCCCGACATCGAGTACAAGAGCAGGTACTGGGCCACTAGCTCTCTGTCGGCCGGCATCTCCCGGCTACCGTTGGGCAGGCCGTTCATGACGGCGTGCATTCGCGCCACGAGGTCGGCCAGCGAAAAGCTGTCGCCCACCAGCTCCATTTCTTCGAGCCCGTCCTGTACCGAGGCCATGGCCTTGAGCAGGGCCGGATCCTTGAGGCCCCCTTCGCTACCGCTGTCGATCAGTATGTCGGTGGTAGTTCCACCGGCAAAGTAGAGGTCGGCTACGTTGTTGGCGACTCTTACCCTGTGGCCGGGTGGAAACTGGCTCACCATGGAGCTGTCGGCCGTGACCAGGCGGATACCGAACACGCCCACGCTCGACAGCAGGGCGAACAGGGCCAGCGTGACCCAGGGGTTTCGATTCACGAGCACGGCCGATCCGGTGAGCTGTCGCACCAGCCACGACCCGCGGTCGAGCAAGCTGTTTCTCGAGCGGCCGCGGCCGGGCTGCAGCGGCAACACCATCAGCACGGCAGGCATCAGTACCAAGGTGAGCAACAGCGCTACCATTATTCCACCGGCCGCCGCCAGGCCGAACTCAAAAATCGGTATCAGCCTCGAGACCGACATGGCGCTGAAGCCAACCGCCGTGGTGATCGATGTCAGCAGTACCGGGGAAGCCATTTCCTGCATGGTCAGGCGGACGACGGCCTCTCGGTCGAGCGACGGGTTTTCGACCTGGGCATCGTAGTAGCGGCTGAGAAGGTGGATGGAATCGGCCACCGCTATGGGCACCAGGATCACCGGCAGGATGGTCGTGATCGGGTAGATGGGGTGGTCCAATGCCGCCAGCGCGCCCATGGTCCACAGCTCGGTTCCCAGTATGACTGCAAACGGCAGTAGCACCCCGCGTACGCTGCGAAAGGTCAGCCACAGCATTATGCCGATCAGGCCTATCACCGCGGGCAGCATGTTGCGCGTGTCGCTGCGCATGTTTTCATCGAAGATGCCTTCAATGATAGGTCTCCCCGCGAGGTGGAAGGTCTCGGGGCGGCCATCGGCAGACAACTTGTTGACGTAGGCTTCCAGTTTCCTGGAGGCGCCCTGTCGGTTAAGGTTCCCCGCCGCTGATCGCCTGACCATGATGGTGGCACCCTTGCCATCGGCAGACACCAACGACCCGCTGTAAACCGGGTCGGCGTCGAGCGCCCCGCGAAGTGCCAGCGACTGATCCCGGTTGGCGGGGATCTCGTCCATGAAGGGGAGCACGAGCAATCCGCTGTCACTGCCGACGATGTTGTTTACGGTGGCCAGCGACCTGAGGTCCGAGGGCAAGGAGGTTTCGAACTCGTCCTGCTGCTCGAGCCACTCGCCCATTTCGCGGATGAGAGCCAGCGAGGATGGATTGTAGATGCCGTCGCGGTGGTCACGGCGAAGGACCAGGATCATGAACAGGTCCTGCTCACCGAAGATATCTTCCATGCGGTCAAGCGCTTGGCCGACCGGGTCGTCCTTGCCCAGGTAGGAACGCGCGTCGCTGTCCGTTCTGATCGATGGCAACTGCCAGGCGAACCAGCCGGTAAGCAGCAAGGTGGCCAGCAGGATTGGCAGGGGGCGCGAGAGGACAAGGTTTGTGAAGCGGTGATACAGTGTTTTTTCTCTAGCTGAAAACGGTTTCTCAGAAACTGCGCCGTACGGTGAACAGCAGCATGTCGTTGCGATCAAAGCGGCCAAAGGTTCCACCAGTGCGCGCCATCGGGTTGTAGGCATGGCCGAAGAATGCGTCGTACTCGGCCGAGAACTTCCAGTTGTCCATGGGTTGGTAGTCGACCTTGGCCTGCAGCCAGGCGTCGTTGCCCCTGACATTGACCATCGTAAACAGCCACGGCTTGATCGTTTCGGCCATCCAGGCTCCCGAAAGGCGTAGCCCCACGTAGTCGGTCTCTCGCGGGTGGAGCAGCGCGGAGTGAGGGTCGATGATCTGTTCGTGCACCAGCTGCAGGCTTGCGTCGGCCTGTTCCCACCAGTCGAAGTCAGGCTTGGTGTCGAGCGCCAGCAGCACGCGGGCCACGTCCTGGCGGGCGCGGAAACCGCGGCCGGCGGTTTCGGGCGCGGCCAGCGGTGAGACCGAGAACATCCTGTTGTTTTCGAAGGCCGCGTCCAGCCGGTAGAGGAGGTTTCCTCTCGGGTGCACCACGTTGAAGGTCAGCAGGTCAAACTGTTCGTGGCGCGGGGTCGCCGTGCCCGAGAGAGGGTCCACTGCCAGCGAAGGACGGTCGTCCCAGCTCCTGAGGTAGCCGATCGACCAGTCGGCCGCCAGCGGGTGACGGCTGTAGCGCAGGCCAAACTCAGAGTTCGCGAAGCTCGCGGCTGGCCTCTCGGCTGGCAACAGCGCCAGCCCTCCCAGCGCGTCGGGGTCCACGAAGGACCAGGGCGAGCCAAGGTCGGGGAAGTCGGGGCTGGTGAAACGCCCGAGCCACAGCAGCTGCAGGTCGCTGCCATCATCGAAGTAGTAGTCCAGGGTTACTCCGTCCACGCCCAGCCGTATCTCGTCGAACTCGGGGACGATGAAGTTGGTGAGGTCAAAGGGCGAAACCTGGTCCGACACTATCGCGCCGTCGGCTTCTCCCCAGGCGATCTGCTGGCGACCCAGGCGAAGGTCTACCTTGTCAAAGCGCAGCCTGAGGTAAGCCTCGCGCAGGCGCGATTTTACCGTCGATTCGTCCTGGAAGGAGGCGTCGTCACGGTAGACGTCAGCCGCCAGCCGCAGCATGTGGCCGCCTCCGGTGTAACCTTCGAGTTCCATGTGCAGCGTTTGTCGATGGAACAACAGCTCGTCGGGGTCGTCGAGGCTGGGGGCCACTGATTCCTGCAAGTAGCCGAGGGTGCTGAAGTCCAGGTCGATGGGGGAAATTTTCTTTTTTGTCGCGGGTGCTGGCGTCGGGGTGGCCCGGGAGGGGGCGGCCTCGATGGTCGTGGCTGCAGGCAGCTGTTTGCCGGGAGCGGCGGGTGTCGCGCTCGTGGAGGCCTGCTCGAGCATGGCCTCCATGTCTGCAACGACCGCCGCACGCTGTCGCACCTGCCGGGCGGTAGCGGGGTCCTCGGCGATGGCTGTTACCGCGAGAGGCGGTGAGGTGACAGCTTTTTCCCGTATCACCACCGCGCCGTCGAGCAGGTCTACCACCAATCGGTCGGGCCTGTCGCCGTCGGGGGGCAGGGTAAAAACAGTCGGGCGCACTGGGGCCCTGAGATCAAAAACGATTCGAGCCTTGTCGGTTCGATTCTGCGAAGCCCTCATCCTGAGCACGCGGGTGTCGTTGGATACCAAGGCAGTCTCGATGCCACCGCCGTTTGTTATCCCGTATAGATCTACCCAGACCCTCGAGGGTCGGCCCAGCGAAGGGTCGGCGCGCAGTTGCCCCCATTTAAAGGAAACCGGGCCGTCAAGGTCTAATACCACCCGGGTTCGAGTCGCACTGGTAGACGATTTTACGCCGGTTACCACCGGGGAGGCGCCGGCGGTTGTCGCGGTCAGCGGCAGGGCGAGTGCACAGGACGCCACCAGCAACGCGGCGCGGGCCAATAGACCGGCAACTGTGGGTCGCCGTTTCACTGCCTGAGACTTCTCTGGCTGAACAGCGATGGCTTCACCTCGACGTCGAGCTCCAGCGTCGTCATGTCCAGCACGGTATTGTGGCCGGTGATGAGGTTGCTCATGATCATGCGGTGTCCGCGCGGGCGGGGGTCGCTGTCAGAGGTGGGGTGAATGTCTTCTACCAGCAGTCGCTTCGCCAAGCGCCCCTTTTTGTCCCAGTACTCGCCCTTGCGGCTGAGCATGTCGCTCTTGGCTATCCAGCTGACGGTCTTTGAGTAGCTGGTCTCACCGGCTTCCTTTTCATTGGCGGGCACCGCCTCCACTACCCAGCAGGGCTCGCCGGCAAAGGTCTCCGGCTCTGCGAAGCTGTAGTTCCAGTTTACGATGTCGATGTTTTCCATGTCCTCGTAGGTGAAGTCCGAGCCCATGAAGTAATCTTTCTTGTTCGACGAAAGGATGCGCTTTATTTTCTTGAGAGCGGGCAGGTACAGCCAGGTGTCGTCGTCGCGTTCGTCGTTGTAGTCGTAGCTCAGCAGGGTGGTGTTGCGCACGTCCGAGGGCTTGAGGAATCGCGAAAAACGGTGTTCCTCGACGTCACTCAGCTCCTTTGACCAGCCCTCGATAGTGCGCACGCGAGACTGACCGCGCTTGTTGGTAAGCGTCATCGTCATGACCTGGTGCTCGGTTTTTGAGCGCCTGGCCTCGTCCGAAGCCTTGGCTGTTTGTTTTGCCGTCATCTCGGCCGCTTCGGCTGGTGTCGCAGCAAAAATTGAGGCCGCTAACGTCGACGCTGCAAGTACTCCCAGCGTTCTTGTTGACATCCGTGTCTTCTTCATCCTGCTGTCTCCCTGTCTTTGCTGTGTCCTGGTGATTTGCGCGGTGAATTTTCTGCCCTGAGCATGGCGGCGGCGTAGCGCTGGGCATCGGCCAGGACCTGGGCAGCTGGATTGGCAGCAGGATCTTCGAGGTGGGCAAGGTAAAGGTTGGTGCTTACCGCTTCCAAGGCAGCCGCAGCGCGGGACGCGTCCTGGGGCGCGAACAAGCCGTCGCGTATGCCTTCGCTTATGACAGCGGATGTTTCGGCCATGCCCTGCTCAAAGGTCAGTCGGGCTTGTTCCGGAAAACTCGAGACCAGCGACATACGCGCTCCCGGATTGACGCTCAAGTGCACGTGGATGGTGTCGGCTTCCTGTTGAAAGAGCGCGAGTTTCTCGACTATCATTTTTTCCATGCGCTCGGCCGGGTTGCCGCCCGAGTCGCGGGCCTGCCTGAGGCGTTCGTAGAAATACTGCGTGCGGTTGATGATCAGGTCGCGGTACAGGGTTTCCTTGTTTTCGAAGAGATTGTAGAAGCCGCCCACCGAGACGTCGGCCTCACCGGCTATCGAGGCGATCGATGTTTCGGCGAAACCTTTGCTCGCAAACAGGGCTGTAGCCGCCTCCAGTACCCGCTGACGGGCATTCTCGCGGCGTTTCTGTACACGGCTCACAGCCGCACTTGCACTTATTGAACTGGTCTTCATTTGTGAACGGCAATTCAATCCCTTTGGTAATGCCCTGTCAATAGCCGACGCATACCTGCGAAAAGGCCTATAGCGTAAGGGTTCGCAGCGCGTTATTGCGTGGCAGAAAGAAAAACGGTGTTTTAGAGAAGCTGATTGGCTAACGCTTAATCATCGTCCTGCCCAGGGCAGGCTCAGCGCCCGTGCTGATCAGACATAGATACCACCGGAGAACTCGCGGTCCTGGCGCATCATGACATTCACGCAAGCCGGCTTACCACTGGCGTAGGCCCGCTCAAGGGCCGGTCGGATCTGGTCGGGTTCGGTCACAAGCTCGCCGTGGCCGCCCAGGGCCTCGACGACCTTGTCGTAGCGGGTGGCCGCCAGCTCGGTGGCCACCAGCCGATCCTCGCCGAACAGGCCGGCCTGGGGCCTGAGCATCTGCCCCCAGGCCTGGTCGTTGCCGATGATGCCGACGATGGGGAGTCCAAACCGCACGGCCGTGTCGAACTCGAAACCGTTCAGCCCGAAACTTCCGTCGCCGTAGACGATGAGCACGCGCTTGTCGGGATGGGCTAGCTGCGCGGCCAGCGCAAACGGCATGCCCACGCCCAGCGTGCCCAGCGGGCCCGGGTCCATCCACGCGCCGTTTTTGGGCACCTTTATGACCTTGGCCGCCTGCGCCACTATGTCGCCGCCGTCGCCGATCACTATGGTGTCGTCGTCCACGAAGTCGGCTATCTCGCGGCACAAGCGTTGCGGGTCGATCGGCACCTCGTCGGAGTTGAGCCGAGCGCGCATGGTTTCTTCGGCCTCGTCCTCTTTCGCGCGCCAGGTCTCCACGACGCCTGACCAGTCCATGCTGACATTGTCTTCCTGCATGACCTCGAGCATGGTCTGCAGGGTTAGCCCGAGGTTGCCCACCAGGCCAATGTCGGCCCGGCGGTTCTGGCCGATCTGCACGGCGTCGAGATCGAGTTGTATGATTTTTGCCGTGGCCGGGATCGAGGCGCCGAAGCGCATGCGGAAGTCCAGCAGCGAACCGGCCAGTACCACGCAGTCGGTCTGCTCGAGGTAGTCGCGACGCGTGCGGTTGAAGAACCAGGGAGAGTCGTGGTCGACCTGCCCGCGGCCCATGCCGTTGCAGAAGGCGGGCATCTTAACGGCGTCGAGAAAGCGGCCCAGCGACTCGCGGCCGTTGGACCACTTGACGCCAGTGCCGACCATTATCATGGGCTGCTTTGAAGCCGCCAGCATCGTTACGGCCTCGCGCACCGACTCTCGGGCCGGCCTGACCTGCGGCGTGGGCAGCGGCGCGGGGCAGTAGGCGGTGTCGAGGTCTACCGGTCCACCCAGTACGTCCATGGGGATTTCAATGTAAGCCGGGCCGGGGTTGCCCGACAACGCGTGGCGTATGGCTTCTTCCACGTACTCGCCCAGGCGGTCAGTGGCGTAGCATGCCTCGGCCCACTTGCTTATAGGTCGCATGACCGAGATGTGATCCATTTCCTGCAGCGAGCCCTTGCGCAGGTTGGCCAGCGGTCCCTGGCCGCCAAAAACAAGGATGGGCGAGTTGGCCCGCCAGGCGTTGGCCAGCCCGGTAACGCCGTCGGTGGCGCCGGGCCCCGCGGTGAGTATGGCCACGCCCACCTTGCCGGGGTTCAGTCGGGCCCAGGCGTCGGCCGCGTGGACGGCGGCCTGTTCGTGTCTCACGTCGACAACTTTTATCCCCTCGTCGAGGCAACCATCGTAGATCGCCATCACGTGTCCGCCCGAAAGCGTGAAGACCACTTCGACCCCCGCCTGTTTCAGCGCCTTCGCTACCAGTTTGCCACCGTGCATGTGTTCGTTTCCTCCAGGAGTCCCGCCGTCGGGGCGGGCAGCCGCATCTTATAGCCCACAACCGTGGTTGAGAGAAAGCGCTTACAGCGGGTTCTTGTCGCCGCCCCGTCGATGCAGTATGTCTTGGCTGGCGGGGCGAGGGAGGGCCGATAATGAATAAGCAGGGCAATTCCGAGGTACAGCAGGTGGCGCACTTTGAGCTTCGCAGCGGCGAGGGCTGGCGGGATCCCTTCCCCATGTACCGCGCGCTGCGAGAGCACGACCCTGTGCACCTGGTCGAGGAGGGCGACTACTGGGTGCTTTCGCGTTTTGCCGAGGTGTTCGGCGCAGTTACAGACGCGGCCACTTTCTCTTCGGCCAGCGGACTGACTGTCGATTACAGCGAGATGAAAGAGCTGGGCCTGGAGGCGCCCATCGTGATGATGGATCCTCCCGCCCACAACGCGGTGCGAAAGCTCGGCGTAAAACAGTTCACCCCGGCCAAGGTGAGGCTCATCGAGAAACTGGTGCGTGTCCTGGCCGTGGAGCGCATCGAAAAACTTCGCGAGATGGGCAGTGGTGACATCGTCGCCGAGCTGTTCAAGCCCATTCCCAGCCGGGTCGTGGGTCATTTTCTCGGGGTACCCGAGTCGGTGCGCGAACGCTTCGACGATTGGTCCGAGGCCATAGTGGCGGCCAACGCTGAGGGCGAGTTAGACCGGGCGAGGGACGCGGTGGGAGAAATGTTCCTGCTCTTCAGCGAGCTCATCGAGCGACGCCGCGCTGACCCGGGGGATGACCTGTTCTCTGCCCTGGTAACGGCCGAGGTCAACGGCGAGCCACTGTCGATGGCGGTCATACTGGGCTTTGGCTTCACGATGGTGGCCGGCGGCAACGACACCAGCACGGGCCTGATGGCGGGTGCCGCCGAGCTGCTCACCGCCAGCCCCGAGCAGCGGCGGGCGCTGGCGGCCGACCCCTCGGGTCTGCCGGCCGCGGTTGAGGAGTTCCTGCGCTTGACCAGCCCGGTGCAGGGCCTGGCTCGCACGACTACCCGTGACGTGCAGCTGTGTGGACGTACGATACCGGAGGGCAGGAAAGTGATGTTGCTCTACGCCTCGGCAAATCGAGATGAGCGCGAGTTCGGCGACGACGTCGACCACTGCGACCCCCGTCGGAGCGTCGCTCGTCACCTGGCGCTGGGTTACGGGCAGCACCACTGCATCGGTGCTGCTGCGGCCAGGCTCATGGGCAGGGTCGCCCTGGAAGAACTACTCGTGCGTTGCCCCGACTTCAGCGTTGACGCGGCCGCTGGCCGTTACGCCGAGGGCAACTACGTGCGCCGCTTCAAGACCCTGCCGTTCGAGGCCCGGGGCCTGGCCTAAAACCCGTTGCCGGGCGGGGGAAGTTCATGGCCAACCCGCAGCGCTATTGGCACAACCGCCGAGCGCGGCTAGTTTCTCCTGTCGGCCTTGCCGCTGGCCCCTCGAGGAGATCAAGATGAGCGAGAGAGTAATCCCGGCCTCCATGCAGTCGCACTATGACGGCTTTCACTTTGCGCCCGCGGTCAAGGATGGCGGCAGGCTCTACTGCTCGGGACAACTCGGGGTGGGCCCGGGCGACGTCTTATCGGCGGACCCCGGCGAACAGTTTGTCCAAGCCTTTGAAAACCTGGCCACGCTGCTCGCGGAGGCCGGCGTGGCAATGGCCGACCTGATCGAGATGACCACCTACCACGTTGACATGGCCGATCACCTGCCCGCGTTTATGCAGGCCAAGGATCGCTTCGTGGCCGAGCCTTACCCGGCGTGGACCGCGATCGGGGTCTCCGCACTGGCCTTTCCCGGTGCGCTGGTCGAAATTCGCGCCATCGCCCGTCTCGCCGAGTAGTCAAGACAGCCCGGGAACTGGAGAACTTACGTGAAGAAAGTACTGCGAACACGGCTCTGCGACATGCTGGGCATCGACTACCCGATACTGAGCGCCGGCATGGGTCCGAGTCTGATCGGTGAACGCACGGGTGCGCCTGTAGAACTGGTGGTGGCCGTCTCCGAGGCGGGCGGCCTTGGTGTTCTGGGCGGCGCTGGCTTTTCGGTAGACGGCTTGCGCCAGGCCATACGCAAAATCCACAAGCTCACCGACCGGCCGTTCGGCGTTGACCTGCTCCTGCCCGGGCAGATAGTGAGCGCGGGGGACAGGCCCGAAACCGAGGAAGACCAGCGCCCGCTGAACGAGGTAGTAAAGGCACTGCCCAAGGCCCATTACGATTGGTTGATGAAGATGAAGGAGGAGTTCGACCTCCCCGATACCAACACTACGATGACCGGCAACACCACGGTCACGCGCCCGCGGGCGGCCATAGCCGTGTGCCTGGAGGAAAACGTGCCGCTGTTCTGTTCGGGCCTCGGCGATCCCGGTTTCATGGTCGAGGACGCCCACGCTGCCGGGATGAAGGTGCTCGGCATCTCGGGCAACGCTAAAAACGCCGGCCGAATTGCTGCCTCGGGCGCGGACCTGGTGGTGGCCCAGGGCCACGAGGGCGGCGGGCATACCGGGCGAGTGGGTTCTTTTGCCTTGTGGCCGCAGGCTATCGACGCGGCTGCACCCACGCCGGTATTGGCTGCCGGTGGGGTGGGCGACGGCCGCGGGCTGGCGGCTGCGCTGGCCATGGGTTGCGTCGGGGTCTGGGTGGGCACACGATTTCTCGCATCCACCGAGGGCGGCGCGCTGGCCAACCAGAAGCAGGCTATAGTCGACGCCGGCGACGAGCAGACGCGGCGTGGCCATTTCTACACGGGCAAGACATCCCGGGCCACTTACAACGGCGTCCACGACCTGTGGGAAAAATCAGGGCTCGAGCCCTTGCCCTTTCCGGTGCAGGTGCTGCTCTCGTCGGCGCTCGTAGACATGTTCAACGCCGCTGGCAGGCAGGAATACATCGGTCCGTTCGCCGGCCAGGTCTGCGGACTCATAGATGATATAAAACCGGCGGCTGAAATCGTGGATGAGATGGTAGAGCAAGCCACCGACATCCTGGGACGCAAGCTGGCCGAAGAAGTTCAGCTGGCCTGACCGGAAAAGCAGCGGCGATCAACCCGCTCCGGTGTGGAAAAACACCGGAGCGGGTCTGCCGTTGGCTACTTTGCTTTCAGCTTCCCATTTTTGATGGTTACGCTGGATGCGTCGAACACGGTCTCCCAGCATCCGCCCGGTTCGCTGACGAGCTGCATGGTAATGTGGCTGTCAGCCTGGAGGGCCGCGGCGGGAAGCGCTATGCCCACGCCTTTACCCTTGGCTGCTATGAACGCCTTGCCATCCCCGCCTGTTTTCAGCTTCAGGTTGCCCACTCCGTGAGACGTGGCCACGCCCTTGCTGTTGTATTTGTACATGCGAGCTGAGCCTTTCCAGCAAGCCTTGCCTCCACATGTACCACCGGGCTCGATGACCTGCTCCACGACGAGTGTGGGTACGTCGTTGTCCTCGTCGTACAGGCAAAGGGATATTTCGTCGCTGTTTACCGGGTCGCCGTAATCGGCGAGCGATGTGGCAGCTCCGGCTTTCCATTTCCATTTCAGCATATCCTTAGCACCGCCGCTGGTCGTGCGCAGGTAAATTGACGACTTACCCGGAAAGGCTGGAGCGCGGCAGCCATCGAGAGGGAACATCGGGCAGGCGAAGAAACCGCTTTCGCAACTTCCGGCCGAACACTGGTCGGCCCACGTCGCGGGGTCGCCATCCTCGCAGGAATTTGCGTTGTTCGGATGCGAGCAAGTGCCTCCACCGTCGCATTCGTCGTCCGTGCACTCGTTTCCGTCCGAGCTGCAGCTGGAGCCGCTCGCCAAGAACCCGTTATCGGTGCACGATCCCGCACCGCAGGTATCCTGGTTGATGCACTCGGTTCCGTTGTCACCGCAAGCGATGCCGTCCGAAGCGTCGTTTGGCTGGCAGGCACCCGAACCATCGCAGGTATCGGCATTGGTGCACTCGGTGTCACTGCCGTCTCCACACGCGGAGTCCGCGGCCACAAAACCGTTGTCGGTACACGATCCGCCGCCGTCACAGGCATCCTGCACGATGCATTCGGTTCCATCGTCACCACACAGGAACGCGCTGTCCTCGTGGTTGTCCTGGCAGGCACCCGAACCATCGCAGGTGTCGGCATTGGTGCACTCGGTGTCGGCTGGATCGCCGCAAGTAGTGCCCACCGCCAGGTCGGGGTTCTGGCAACCGCCTGACCCGTTGCACTCGTTGTCAGTGCAGTCGTTGACGTCGTCGCACTGCGTGGCCGACACTGTGCCGGCCGTTTCGTCGTTATCCTGGCAGGCACCCGAACCATCGCAGGTGTCGGCATTGGTGCAATCGGTGTCGGCTGGATCACCGCAAGTAGCGCCCACCGCCAGGTTGGGGTTCTGGCAACCGCCTGACCCGTTGCACTCGTTGTCAGTGCAGTCATTGACGTCGTCGCACTGCGTGGCCGACACTGTGCCGGCCGTTTCGTGGTTATCCTGGCAGGCACCCGAACCATCGCAGGTGTCGGCATTGGTGCACTCGGTGTCACTGCCGTCACCGCAGGCGGTGTCGGCTGCAACAAAACCGTTGTCTGTGCACGCGCCGATGCCATCGCACATATCCTGGTTGGTGCACTCGGTCCCGGCGTCACCACAATGAATCCCACTGTCCTCGTGGTTGTCCACGCAACTACCCGCACCGTTGCAGGTATCGGGGTCGGTACACTCGGTGTCACTGACGTGACCGCAGGCGATGTCGGCTGCAACAAAGCCGTTGTCGGTGCACGATCCACCGCCGTCACATCGGTCCTGGTTGGTACACTCGGTCCCGGCATCACCACAGGTTGTGTTCACAGCCTCGTGGTTATCCAGGCAACTGCCCGCACCATTGCAGGTATCGGGGTTGGTGCACTCGGTGTCACTGGCGGCACCACAGGAGGTGTCAACTGCAACAAAGCCGTTGTCTGTACACGATCCACCGCCGTCACAGAAGTCCTGGTTGGTGCACTCGGTGCCGGTGTCTCCGCAGGTAACGATCGCCGCCTCGTGGTTGTCCAGGCAACTGCCCGCACCGTTGCAGGTATCCGGGTTGGTACACTCGGAGTCGCTGCTGTTTCCACATGCAGAGTCAGCGGCCACGAAACCGTTGTCTGAGCAGCTGCCGCCGCCGTCGCAGGTATCCTGCACGACGCATTCGCTACCCGCGTCGCCGCAGGAGGTGCCACCGGCAGCGTCGTTGGCCAGGCAACTACCGGCACCGTCACAGGTATCGGGATTGGTGCACTCGGTGTCGCCACCGTTGCCGCAGGCCTTGTCCACGATACTGAACGGGTCGCTGCATATTCCGGAAGCCGTATCGCAGGTGCCCACTTCGTGGCAGTCGTTGAACGCTGTGCAGATGACGGGGTTCGCTCCGACGCATTCGCTGTTGGCGCAGGTATCGGTCTGCGTGCAGGCGTTGCCGTCGTCACACGGATCCGTATTCGCGTCGTTGAGGCAACCCAGCGTAACGTCGCAGCTGTCGTTGGTACAGCCGTTGAGATCGTCGCAGGTGGCGGAAATGTCGGTGAATACACACCCGTCAACATCCGTGCAGCTATTGGTCGTGCAGACGTTGGCGTCGTCTTGTGCCCCGCCTTCAGCGCAAGCAGCCGGGCCTATGGCGGCCGGACCTGAGTTCTGGCAGGTTGACGAGCAGCAATCGCCGTCAACGGTGTTGCCGTCGTCGCACTCCTCTCCTACCGACTCGTCAAGAATACCGTCGCCACACAACTGGGCACTGCGTCCTTGCACGCTGAAAAGGGAAGTTTCCACCGTGCCGGAATGTAGCCCGGTACTGGGATCAATGTCGCCGGCACAGGGGCCTTCGATCCGGTAAAAGTTTGTGTTGCACGGGCTACCCGTTACCGCGTGGGGAACAAGCGGGTCGCCAATGTAGCCAGGGGGAGCGTCCACATCCCACTGGAGATAGTGACTTATGCGCGAGCGAGTGGGGTCTATAATGTTGCTGAACTGGTCGCCACCCACGATACCGGGTCCTGGCAGTACGCCGCAGTTAGGAGTGATCACGCCATCAATGACCCCGTGCAGGCAGTCGTCGGTCATGTTGATGGCCCGGGTCCCGGCGGTAATCGCGATATCGGCTGCGGTTACTTCTAAAGTATCGGTACCATAGGGGTGGGTTATCGTGTAGGTGCCGGCACAGGCCGCGTCGTTGGGCAGGGAAACCCGGGCGCGGATGCGGCTGAAAACCAGCTGGTCGCCGTCGAGGATGGCCTCGGCCGCGTTGTCCCATACACCCTCTACTGCGAGCACCAGCAGGGCATTACCAGAGTCTGCTCCGGTTCCCCACGTCATATTGGTGTTGGCGAGCGAGTAGAAGGTCTCGTGCCAGAAGTTGCCGTTGTCGATAGCCGGGGCAAGGTCCAAGGGAAGCCCCTCGCCCAACGGATCTCCGAACGGGGGGTTGCCGCAAAGCGGATCTATGTCGGTAGTTTCATCGCAGAGATCCAGGCCCAGGTTGTTCTGGTCAATGTAGTAGGCCGGGTATCCAAACTCGTTGAGTTCAGGCGAAAAGCTTTTAAGAGCCACGTAGTCATCCGGATCACCAACCACGCAGCCGGCCCTGGCCGTGGGCTCCTGGGCCTGGGCATAGACTGATACTGGAGCAGCTATTACTCCCGCAACAACAAACGCGACGGCGACGCAAAAAGAACGGCCTCCCGTCACAGATATTTTAGTAGCAGACTGTATGGTCTTGAACTGTATGGTATTGAACATTCCTCTCATCCCCTTGCCCCCGTCGCGCTTGATTTGCTGTCTACGCGATGGCGACTCGTAACTCATGACCCCCATGACAGTTGCCGCAGTGTACGACGGATTCTCGAGTGTGTGGCCGTTTATCTGCTGATTATTCCCGTTATGCCCCCTGCTTGGGGGCTTTCCTTGAGCACACTCTATGCGGTTTGCGTGAGGGGAACCTCGACTGGGTGGGCAAGCGTATGTTACTCATGTGGGGGTGGGTCTGTTTCCCGGGGGCGGGGGGGGGCATGACGCGGCCTGCCACGAATTGCCTGGCCTTGCAGAAAGGGATAGCTGAACGGTTGCTTGGCTGACACGGGTCCTGTTTCGTGACCCGGCCGCGGACGAAGAGGGAACAGATCATGAAATTTGGAGTTATGTTCAGCAACGTGGGACCGATGGGTACCCCCGACTTTCTGCCTGATTTTGCCCGCCTGAACGAGGCGGCGGGCATGGAGTCACTGTGGACCGTGGAGCACGTCGTCGTTCCGTCCGGCTACAAGTCGACCTACCCATACAGCGGCGATGGGCGCATGCCCGGTGCCGAGGAGTCACCGATTCCCGACCCGATACTGCCCCTGGTCTACGCGGCTGCGGTTACCGAGAAGATCAAGCTGGCCACCGGCGTGCTCATACTGCCGCAGCGCCACCCGTTCTACGTGGCCAAGGAAATCGCCACCCTGGACGTGCTGTCGCGGGGACGTGCCATCCTCGGCATAGGCGTCGGGTGGCTCGAAGAAGAGTTCGACGCGCTGGGAATTTCCTTTGCCGACCGTGCGTCTCGTACCCGCGAGGCCGTGGCCGCGATACGGTCGCTGTGGAAGGCCGAGCCCGAGGCCTTTGACGGCAAGTTTTTTAACTGGGGCCCCATGCACTCCAGCCCCGGGCCGGTGCAGGCGGCGGGCGTGCCGGTGGTGGTCGGCGGGCACACGCCCATAGCCGCCAAGCGGGCGGCTCGTTATGGCGACGGGTTCTTTCCGGCCGTGGGTGGTCCGGAGCAGCTTGAACCCCTGCTGCTCGTGCTCAAGGAGGAGTGCGACAAGCTGGGTCGCGACGCCGGCGAAGTAGAAATCAGCGTCGGCATGGGAGACTGCGATCTCGACACGGCCCTGCGTCTGCAGGATATGGGCGTGTCGCGCGCGGTTATAGCGCCCCGCGGATTTGATAGCGGCTCGTTGGAAAAGGGGCTTGCCATTTTTGACGACAAGGTGATGTCCCGGCTCTAGCCCCCGCTTGATCGGCGGCGGTCAGTCGTCGTTGCTGTCGGCAACCCAGGCCGGGTCGCGCTTTTCGGCGAACGCGGACATGCCCTCGGCGGCTTCAGGCGAGGCAAAGAGCTCGGCTATGCGCTCTTCGGCGTAGGCAAAGGCCGCGTCCTCGTCGAGGCGGGCAACGGTGCGCACGAGTTTTTTGGCTTCGCGTATCGCTACCGGTCCACCCTTGGCCACTGCGTCGATTTCTTTCTGCACTTCGTTTTCCAACTCATCGGCAGCTACCACCCGGTGCAGCAGGCCGTACTCGAGCGCGCGCGCGGCGTCGAAGCGTTCGCCGGTCAGGAAAAGCCGCATGGTGTTGTGCTCGCCCAGCTTGGGCAACACCACCACGGAGATCATGGCTGGGATCACGCCTATGCGCACCTCGCTGAAGCTGAAACGCGCCGTGTCCACGGCCAGGGTTATGTCGCAGGCGGCCACCAGGCCCAGCCCGCCGCCAAAGGCCGCGCCGTTGACCGCGCAGATGACCGGCTTGTCGCCGTCGCGTATGTGCAACATCAGGTCGATGAACGGGTTTCGGCTACCTTCTGTCTCGCCCATGCGGCCGCTCTTCTTGAGGTCGGCTCCCGCGCAGAACGCCTTGCCCTCACCCGTGAGTACGATGACCCTCGTCTCGTCGTCGTCGTTGGCGCGCTTCACACCGGCCGTCAGCTGTTCGACCATGTCGGCCGAAAGCGCGTTGCGGCTGTCGGGGTTGTTGAGGGTTATCCAGGCCGCTCGTCCACGCTGCTCGTAGAGAACCGTGTCTTGCCTGCTCTTATCGTCTTGCGCCATGTCGTGTCGTTCTCCTAGAAGCCCAGCATCTTTGCCAGGTAGTGGATCATGGTTTCGTCCGATCCCCCGCCTATGCTTATCAGCCGGGTGTCCACGAAGGCGCGGCCGGCGGCCGACTCGCGCATGTAGCCGAAGCCGCCGTGCAGTTGCATGCACTCGTCGGCCACCGAGCGTCCCATGCGACCGCAGAAGATCTTGGCCATGCTGATTTCCTTGGTGGCGTCTTCGCCGGCTATGCACTTGCGTACGCAGGACAGCGTCAGCTCCTTCGCTGCGGTTATCTGCGTGAGCATTTCTACGAACTTGAACTGCGAGACCTGCATTTTTGACAGGGGCTTGCCGAACAGCACCCGGTTTTCAGCGTACTCGCGGGTGATTTCCCACAGCCTGAGCGCGCCCGCGTAGCTCGATACGCAGGCCAGCAGGCGCTCGTCCTGGAACTGCATCATCTGTTGCTGGAATCCGCGCCCGGGGTCGCCGATGGTGTTGGACACGGGTACGCGCAGGTCCTCAAAAAACAACAGGCCGGTGTCCGAGCCGCGGTTGCCTATCTTGTCGAGCAGGTCGTAGCGGTAGCCGGGCAGGTCGGTGGGCACCAGGATCTGCGAAAACCCGCCGTAGCCCGCGTCGGGGTCGGTCACTGTCAGCAGGCAGATCCAGTCGGCCGTGGCCGCGTTGGTAATGAAGGTCTTTGAGCCGTTTATTACCCAGTCGTCGCCGTCGCGCACGGCCCGGGTCTTGATACCCGACACGTCCGAACCGGCGTCGGGTTCTGTGACTCCGATGGCAGACAGCATCTCTCCCTTGATCGACGGGACGAGGTATTTCTCCTTGAGTTCATCACTTCCGAACTGGTGCAACGAAGGGGTGGCCATGTCGGTGTGCACCGAGATGCCCATGCCGACTCCCGCGTTGTCACAGCGGGCGAGCTCTTCGTAAAAGATAGCCGAGTAGGACCAGTCCAGGCCCGCGCCACCCCACTTGGGGTCGTAGCGCAGGCCGAGCAGACCCAGCTCGCCCATCTTCGGGTAAATGCTCTTGTCCACCTGGCCCATCTCGTCGAACTCGCGCGCGCGTGGGGCCAGCTCGGTCTCAACGAAGCGTCGCATCGTGTCGCGAAAAAGGTTGTGCTCCTGGCTTGAGAAAATATCGTCGGTCATTCTGTGGCTTCTCCCGTCGCTGCGCGTCCCTTGATCGCGCTACCGCTGGCAACAGTACGCGTTGGTGATGGCTACTGCCAGCAGCTTTTGCCGTTCCGGCCCGCAGAAGAGTTGCGTTGACCTGCCATACAAGGGCAGTCTGCGCGAGTGTATCAGCCTTGCGGCCACGCGCGGATAACCCCGCGGGAGAACAAGCGACGTGTCTACATACCTTTTTGAGAACGAGGAACACAGCAAGCTGCGCGAGCAGATAAGGCGTTTTGCCGCTACCGAGATAGAGCCGAACGCCCACGAATGGGAAGAGGCCGAAGAGTTCCCCATAGAACTCTACCGGCGCGCGGCGGAGGCCGGCCTGATGGGCGTGGGATACCCCGAGGAGCTCGGAGGGCTGGGTGGAGACCTGTCGCACGGCACGGTCGCGGGCGATGAAATGGTGCTGGCGGGTAAGTCGGTTGGAACGGTGGTGGGCTTGTGGAGTCACAACATCGCAATTCCTCCTATAATTCGCCTGGGCACTGATGAGCAGAAGGAACGCTTCGTGCGACCGGTACTCGAAGGACGCATGGTGTCGGCGCTGGGGATCACCGAGCCCGGCGGTGGCAGCGACGTTGCCTCGCTTCGTACCCGGGCCGTGCGCGACGGCGATTGTTACGTGGTCAACGGTTCGAAGACTTTTATAACGTCGGGCTGCCGGGCCGACTTCGTCACTACCGCGGTGCGCACGGGCGAAGATCGTCACGGTGGAATCTCGCTGCTCATCATCGAGAAGAGCACGCCCGGCTTCAGCGTGTCGCGCAAGTTGCGCAAGACCGGCTGGTGGGCCAGCGCCACGGCCGAGATCAGTTTCGACGATTGCCGGGTACCGGCAGAAAACCTGGTCGGGGTGGAGAACGAGGGCTTCCTCGCGATCATGCACAACTTTGTTTCCGAGAGGGTAGGGCTGGCCGCCCAGTGCGTGGCCATAGCCGAGTTGGCCTACAGGGAGTCGGTGTCTTATGCCCGGGAGCGAGAAGCCTTCGGGCAGGCACTGTCGGGCTTCCAGGTCACCCGCCACAAGCTGGCCGACATGACCACGCGCATAGCTGCCGGCCGCGCGATAACCGGCGAAGTTGTTGCCCGCCACCTGCGCGGCGAAGACGCCAACGTGCTGGCCGCCAAGGCCAAGAACGTGGCCACCGACATGTGCTCGGCTGTCTGTGACCAGGCCGTGCAGATCCACGGTGGCTACGGTTACATGCGCGAGTACGTGGTCGAGCGCCTGTATCGCGACGCTCGGCTCTACCCCATAGGCGGCGGCACCCGCGAGATCATGAACGAGATTATCTCCAAGGCAGAGCGTTACTGAGCCGGCTGCCCGCCGGGGGGCGGGCTATCTGACGGTGTAGTCCGAGCGCTTGAAGCGTCGCGTGCGCAGGTAGTACTCGCTGGCGAAGCCCGGAAACAGGGCGCGGTTCTTACCGTCTTCTCCCAGGTACCAGCTGTTGCAGCCCGATGACCAGGCCGTGTATTTCATGCGCCCCTGTATGCGCTCGTTGTAGCGGTCCTGCACCTGCTGTTTTACCTCGAAGCTGCGCGCTCGCCCACTGGCGATCCTGCGCACGGCCTGCACGATGTACCTGATCTGCGCCTCGGTGAAGACCAGCACCGATGTGTGGCCCGGGCCGGTGTTCGGGCCCATGATGGTAAACCAGTTAGGGAAACCCGACACCGTCATTCCCTTGTAGGCCACCGCGCCGTCCTTCCAGGTATCGGCCAGCGACTTGCCCGCGCGCCCGGTGATGGGAAACGGCGCTGACGAAAGCCCGGTCTCAAAGCCGGTGGCGAGCAGCAGGGCGTCAACGGGGTGGGATTGCTCGTTACCGTCGGCATCGTGGGTAACAAGCCCCTTGGCAGTTATCCGGGTGATGCTGTCGGTCACCAGGTCGACGTTGTCGCGTTCGAAGCTGGGCCAGAAGTCGTCGGAGATGAGCATACGCTTGCAGCCGAACTGAAAGTGCGGGGTGAGCTTTTCCCGGAGTACGGGGTCGGACACACAGTGCTCGAGGTGCCTGATCGAAGCGCGCTCGGCTATGCCCGACAGCCGCGGTGAGTCGAGCACTATCATCGGCCCCATGGCTTCGCTGAAGCAGAAGGTGAACCACCGCACGGCTTTCTGCATGAACGGAAAACGCCGGAAGCGTTGCTTGGTTGTTTCGCTTACCTCGAGGTCACCCTTGGGCACCACCCACGCGGGCGTGCGCTGAAAGACGCTCATGTGTTCAACAGAGGGGGCTATGGCGGGAACCACCTGCACCGCGCTGGCGCCGGTGCCGATCACCGCGACGCGCTTGCCGGCAAGGTCGTAGTCGTGGTTCCAGCGGGCGGTGTGAAAAAGCTGGCCCTCGAAGTCGGCCAGGCCCTCGATGTCGGGGGGCGCGGGGTTGACCAGCCCGCCGACGGCCGCGATCACCACCTGCGCGGTGATCTGCTTGTCGTTATCCAGATGCAGCACCCATTGTTGGCGCTGGTCATCAAAGACCGCCGAGCTAACCTCGGTTTCAAAGCGCAGGTGCTCGCCGAGACCGTGCTTGTCGACGGTGCGCAGCAGGTAGGCCTGGATTTCGTCGGCGTGGGCAAACTTGTGTTTCCAGTCGGGGTTGGGGTCGAAGGAGAGCGAGTAGGCGTTGGCCGGCACGTCGCAGGCACAGCCGGGGTAAGTATTGTCGCGCCAGGTGCCACCCGGCTCAGAAGCCCGCTCGATCATGACAAAGGAGTTGATCCCCGCCTGCTTGAGCTTGATGGCCGCGCCGATGCCGCCAAATCCCGAGCCTATGACGGCCACCGTGTAGTCGGCGCGGTCAGTGTTGTTGCTGTCTGTGCTCATGGTTTTATGCCCACAGCTTGCAGCTAGCGCAGGCGCGGGGCAAGCTGCCTGCCCGGCCTGCATTCAGTGCCGACGAAGGAGCACAGGGTGAATATAGCAAAGATGATAGCGGTGGTACTGCTTGCGACGGCATTTTCGACACTGGATTTTCCAGCGACCCCGGGCGTTCAAGCGCCGGTGGTATCGCTGGCGGCGGCCGACCAGGCAGCTTCGCAGCAGGGCCCGGCGCTGGCCACACTCGTGGCTACCGCGGGTAACAGCGCGTCCGGCAGCGTCAGCTTTACGCCCGCAGAGGGCGGCGTCAGGGTGCAGGCCCAGTTGTCGGGCCTCGCCGCTGGTGGACACGGTTTTCACATCCACCAGTGGGGCGATTGCAGTTCGGGCGACGGCAAGTCGGCGGGGGGGCATTTCAATCCCGCCTCGGTTGACCACGCGGGTCCCCTGGCCGAGAGCCGGCACGTTGGTGACCTTGGCAACCTCGGCGCCGATGCAGAAGGTAACGCTTCTTATGACCGCGTGGACAGCGTCATCGCGCTGTCGGGTGCCAATTCGATAGTGGGGCGCGCAGTAATTGTTCACGCAGGGGCCGACGATCTTGCCAGCCAGCCCACCGGCGCGGCCGGCGCGCGCGTGGCCTGCGGGGTAATAGGCACCGCAGCGCCCGCGGCCGACTGAATAGAAGCGGCGGGCAAGCCTGGCGACACTGGACATCCATGACCGATAGAATCCCTCAACAGCCGGTGGACCCCATCACCGAGAGCGACGAGCAGATCGCCGAGGCGCTGGCCAGCGCCAGTATTCCCGCCATCCTGATGTCCATCGTGCACCTTGAGGGGAGCCTGCAGGCGGTGGCCGACCTCGCGCGCCCGGGCCCCGCCGTGTTGGGCGAGCAGCAGGGCGGAATGGCCGACGAGGACAAGGCCCGCGTCCGGACCGCGGCTCTTGACGCCCTGCGAGCGTATCGTGACAGGGGTTGTACGCTGCCGTCGTCGCCTTCGACGGAGACCATTCACGAGATGATGAACCTGATGGTGGGCGAGGAAGTCCCTGTCGACTACGTGGCCATGATGACCGAGGAGCTGGCGCTCGACGGCGGCGACCCGCGACGCGTTGGATGGACACGGCCGCTGCCGGACAAGTTGAAGCAGGATTTTCCGGTGGTGATCATCGGTGCAGGAATGTCGGGCTTGCTTACCGCGTACAGGCTGCAGGAGGCCGGTATCCCGTTCACGGTGGTCGAGAAGAACGCTACAGTGGGCGGCACCTGGCTTGAGAACAGCTACCCGGGCTGTCGGGTCGACATTCCGAACCACTTTTACTGCTACTCATTTGAGCCCAACAGCGAGTGGACCCGTTACTTCGCTGAGCGTGACGAATTGCTCGATTACTTCGAACAATTTACCGACCGCCACGACCTGCGCGAGCACGTGCGCTTTAACACGGAGGTGACCCGCGCGGTTTTCGACGAAGATACCGGCCGCTGGAGGGTGGGCTTGCGCCGTGTCGACGGCAGCGAGGATGAGCTCGACGCTGCTGTCGTCGTGAGCGCGGTTGGCCAATTGAGCCGGCCAAGGATACCGGCCTTCGAAGGGCTCGACGACTTCGAGGGCGTCGGCTTTCACTCGGCCCGCTGGCAACACGACGTTGAGCTGGAGGGCAAGCGCGTTGCCGTGGTAGGCACCGGCGCGAGTAGTCTTCAATTGGTCCCCGAACTGGCCAAGGTCGCGGGTAAGCTGGAGGTTTTTCAGCGATCTCCCTGCTGGATGACCTGGAACGCGGACTACCACCGTGAGACCAGCGAAGGCAAGAAGTGGTTGCTCAGGCACGTACCTTTTTACGGTCGCTGGTATCGGTTCCTGTTGTTCTGGCCCGGGTCGGACGGACTTATGCCGATGCTGGTCGTGGACCCCGAGTGGGAACACCCGGAACGCTCGGTGAGCGAGTCCAACGATATGCTGCGCGAGGTGTTCACCGAGTACATACGCGGCCAAGTGGGCGAGGACCCGGAACTCCTGGCCAAGGTTATCCCCGACTATCCGCCTTTCGGTAAGCGCATGCTGCAGGACAA
This sequence comes from Candidatus Binatota bacterium, assembly GCA_012960245.1. NCBI lineage: Bacteria > Candidatus Binatota > Candidatus Binatota bacterium. Next base: position 76,631 of record DUBO01000042.1, read on the forward strand.
CGGCAGTTGGTTCGGGGCCCTCAAGCAAGACAACGTCGACCTGGTGACCGACGGCATAAAGCGGGTTACGGCCACGGGCATCGAGTGTGAGGACGGCAGCCAGCACGAACTCGACGTAATAGTGTTCGCCACGGGCTTTCACGCCAATCGCTTTTTGTGGCCCATGGATATAATCGGTCGCGACGGTGTCGAGCTGTCCGAGGCCTGGGGTGACGACCCGTCGGCTTATCTCGGCATCACGGTCCCGGGTTTTCCGAACATGTTCTGCCTCTACGGCCCTGGCACCAACCTGGCCCACGCCGGGAGCATCATTTTTCATTCCGAGTGCCAGGTGCGCTACATCATGGGTTGTGTCAGGGAGATGGTCGAGAAAGGGCTGTCGACCATGGACGTGAGACGCGAGGTACACGATGACTACGTGGCCCGCTTCGACGCCGAGCACGAGCGCAAGGTGTGGGCGCACCCGGGCATGAACAGCTGGTACAAGAACAGCCGCGGCAGGGTGACCACGACCTCGCCGTGGCTGTTGCTGGACTACTGGCGCTGGACCATGCAGCCGGACTTTTCCGACTACGAACTTCGCTGACAGCGTGACCGCCGCGGCCGCGGCCCATGATGAACCCTCCGCGCGGCAGGCTGTTTATTCGACGGTCATGTTCGATATCGCCGTGCTAGATGCAGCCGCAGCTGAAGATTTTAGGTAAGTAGACACAGGCCTTGTCAGCCGGACATGTTCCGTTGCACGCGGGTGCGGACTGATCGCAGGGTGGTACCGTGGTCGTGGTCGTCGTGGTGGTCGTGGTCGTCGTGGTCGTCGTGGTCGTCGTGGTAGTAGTATCAACCGTCACGCAATCACAATAGTTTTCATTTGCCAATTTCACGCAAACCTGGGGTTCCGGGCATATCCCGTAGCATTGCGGCGCACCGGAATCCTGGCAGGCAGTTTTCTTGAGCGCCGGCACACACAACTCCTTTGTCCTGCCCACCTTGATGTCGCGGTAGTCGAATTGATCGACCACTGTTTGTTGAGATGACTGTTCGTTTAAACAAGCGACTTTGTAACAGATGAAGTCGGTAGTCAGGCTGGGGCCCCATATGTCCCAATGGGTAAGAGGAACGCCGTCGACGGATGGGGGCGTTATGACAGTTTTCGCCACCGGGACACAGAACTTTTTTCCGCCTTTTTTGATTTTGCAGTTCGGAGCGAGCCCAAACTGCGGCGAGTCCATGTCAACGAGGGCCCTGAAGGTTTTCATGAACTTGCTGTCCTTCATCTTGTAGCACTCAAGGTGGTCGGTACAGGCATCGAAGTATACGTAGGCCGACCCAGATATCGAACCCGCGTCGTCGTCGTAAGGCGCGCCTACTATCGCCGTCAGGCAGCCGCAGCTTATGGCTACCGAGGATCCGAAGATGTCGCCCGCGGCGGCATCATAAGCGGTGATCTTTTTGACCTCGCCCCAGTTGTTCACGCCGCCCTCGTCGCGCTGGTACGCGTAGGCCGAGCCGGTCGGATTCCCGGAGTGGACGGCAGGTGCTCCGACAATCGCGGTGTCGCAGCCGATCGATACCGAGATTCCAAAATTATCCAACGCGGCGGCGTCAGAGGCTGTGATCTTTTTGACCTCGCCCCAGTTGCCCGATC
>DUBO01000043.1:0-23726 GCA_012960245.1 Candidatus Binatota bacterium
CGGGATGACGCAGCCGAGGTCGCGGAGGCGTCTTAACGCCAACTTCAGGCCGTTGCCGTTTTTGTCTTTGAATCCCATTCTATCGCAGAGCTGTTGTTTGGAGATGGGTAGCCTCGGTCCCTGCGGGCCGCGATCTGAGATTAATTTGTAGAGCTCCTTATTCCTGAATTCCTGACTCTTTCCCATAATGCTGACTGTTTAAGCATAAAAACCGACCTCCAGGAAAGCCCGCCCCTGGCTCGGCTTCTGAGCCAGGGGCGGGCTTATATTGATTACTGATGGGGCATGAGGAGGAGGCAGTAAATAACAGCCGGGTAATGAGTATCGCTTGAATGAATGTGGCCGTGTGTTGAGCAAGCACGCGCCGTTACAGGGAGGTTTACATGGGCCGGAAGCGCAACAGCCAGGTTACTTTTGCAGAAATCGAGCAGGCCAACGCCGGCCCGGCCGCCGGGGCACTGGCCGGTAAGGCCCGCCTGGCCAATCGCATTGCCCACGGGGGCTGCGCTTTCGTGGCCCGCGGTCGCGCCTTTTCGGTCAAGAGCGACGCCATCGTTCACGCCATAGAAAAGTTTCCGCGGCAGTGGAGTCTCGACGGTGTCGAAAACGACGGCCGCCTGCTGGGTGTCACCTGGCGGGGCGCTTCGCCGGGCGTGATGTCACTGCACCTGCCAGTGGACCAGCTGTCGCCCGCCGCCCGCTGCTGGCTCAACGGCGAACTCGAGCGCATTGAGCTGCTCTACGACCAGCGCCTGGAGGTTGCCTGAAGCGAGAACGCGCCTAGCTGCCGTGGCAGATCACGCAGTTTTCCGGGCCCTGGCCGGTGAGCAGCGGATCGTTGCTGGGGTCGGCATCGAGGTACAGCGCCTCGCGGGCGCTGAAGTTGGCAATCCTGTCGTCGAGTACGGACCGGTAGGGCCAGGTGCTGGGGCCACCGCCCAGGTCATCGTACAGCACGGCCAGCTCGTACCATTCGAGGGCGCTGTCGCTTCGGCCACCCTTGAGAAACAGGTCGCCGAACATCATGCCGGTGCCCTGCACGTTGTTGGGCGCGCGGCCCGCGTTGCCACACACCCGTGGACTGTTGAACGGCGTGCAGTCGCTGGCCAGGGCGGCGTCCATGTAATCTATGGCCTCGGCCATCAACGGATCGGATGCTTCGACCCAGGTGCCCACCACGCCCGAGAAATCAAAGGTATTAAACAGCGGGTACAGCACGATCGCGTCTCTGAGCAGCTGCAGTGAGTCGGCAAGGTCGCCGGCGTCGCCGCGAATGAGAGCGTCGATGTAGTTGGCCGCTCCCTGCCAGCCCGGCACGCGGGTGTCCTCGGTCAGGTACAGGGCAGCCTGGTTGAGTGCCGCCGAGCCCAGGGCGGCGTGATCGGTAGTGACCTGGTCTGCATTCGACGGGTCCAGTAGCGTGGTGCCGACCAGGTACACGTGCATCATGCCCTTCATCAGCCAGGCCCTGCCGTCAGTGGGCAGGTCGGCGACCGCCGTGGCCATGGTGTCTATGGTTTCCTGGCTGCGGTCGGCGTAGTTGTTGAGCGTGTCCCAGAATGCGTTCTCGCCTTCCCAGGCCGGGCAGACGATGCTGGTGCTCCTGCCTTTTACATTGCCGCCCGAGTTGCTGTCGAAGGTGTCGAAACGTCCGCACCATCCGTCCTCGGTATCCACTCGCAGCCTGGCCTCCACGAAGGCCACCGAGTCGCCCAACAGGGGAGACTGGCTCGCACCGCGTTTGACCTTGACCTTGGCTTTCTTGAACGACAACAAGATTTTCGCCACGCCGCCGCCACTGTCTTTTTTCCCCCTGTAAACGTAGCGGGTATACGAGGATCCCTTGCGCAACCAGCGCGAGCAGTCCAGGGTGAGGTCGCCGCTGTCACCGGTGTCGCTGACCACGCGCAGCGCACTTGTCGCCGGGCAAAGTGGCGAGGTGGTCATGGCCATGCTCGAGAACTGCAGCACGGCCTTACTCTTGCCGCTGCTCACGACTTTGAGCGCGACCTTGCCGTCGCTGGCCCAGTGGCTGAGCGACGGTTGCGCCGCGGCGGTTTGAGCCGCGAGCAGGGCCAGCGCCAAGGCTGTAACAAATACGAACAGGGAGTTCTGGTGCATCAAATTTATCCTTGGCGGCGTTGGCCCCAGGCATGGAACGCCGCAGTTAGAGAGTAACCAGCCAGCCTCCCCAGTGTCAATGGGAAAGGACACGAACTGACCCCTGACTGGGGGGCTGGTTGCCCCGGGTCGCCCTGCGCCACCGCCCGCCCTCCCTGCGTGGCTCACTGCTGGGCGACCTGCTGCTCCTGCCCGGCTGCAGGCGAAGCCAGATTACTTGGCCTCACTCGTGTTTCCGACATAGTCTCGCGCTTGTGCTCTACGCCGTTGCTGTCGTCTTACTCGTAGCTCTCTGCACGCTGGGTGGCCTGCTGTGGACCGCTGTTCACTACCGCAGGATAGAGACGCGGGCCGACCCCGGGTTGTTTCCGCCGGTGAGCTGCCCCGACGACTGCGACGCGATCGCGACCGACCTCGTGCAACAGATGAGCCTGGGCGAAAAGCTGGCGCAGCTTTCGGGCGACCTGTCGACGCGGCGTTTCTCGTTTCGCTACGTGGCCAGCTTGTTGCTGGGCCACGGAGTCCCCTTGGCGTACAGCGGCTACAATCGGCGCCTGGGGATTCCGCCGCTGTCCTTTTCCGACGGGCCAAGGGGCGTGGGCGTGGGTCGGGGCAAGACCTGCTTTCCGGTCACCATGGCTCGCGGGGCCACCTTCAATCCCGCCCTGGAGCAGCAGGTGGGCATGGCCATGGGCCGAGAGCTGCGCGCCTCGGGCGCCAATTACTCGGGCGCGGTTTGCGTGAACCTCTTGCGCCACCCGGGTTGGGGGCGCGCCCAGGAGACCTACGGCGAGGATTCCTACCACCTGGGTGAGATGGGCCTGGCGCTCACCCGTGGCCTGCAGTCGCGTAACGTGATGGCCTGCGTGAAACACTTTGCGCTCAACAGTATCGAGAACTCGCGCTTCTATGTTGACGTGAATGTCGACGAGCGTTCGCTGCGCGAAGTTTACCTGCCGCATTTTCGCAAGATCGTCGAGCAGGGGCAGGTGGCCTCGGTGATGAGCGCCTACAATAAGTTTCGCGGCGAGTACTGTGGCCACAGCCGTGAGCTGCTCACTGACATTCTTCGCGATGACTGGGGCTTCAAGGGGTTCGTGACGTCGGACTGGATGCACGGTGTGCGCGATGGCGTCAAGGGCATACGCGCGGGTCTCGACCTGGAGATGCCCAGCCCCGTGCGCTACGGCAAACCGCTGCTGGCAGCGCTCAGGCGCGGTGAGCTGAGCGAAGCTGACATCGACGCGCGCGTGCACCCGGTCTTGCGCACCCGCTTGTGGTACGCGCTGGCGCCCGACACCGAGGACTACGATGCGCAGCTGCTGGCTTGCGATGATCACGTGAGGCTTGCCCGACGCGTGGCCGAGGAGTCGATGGTGCTGCTCAAGAACGACGGGGTGCTGCCACTTGATCCGGCCCGCGTGCGTCGCCTGGGCGTGTTCGGCCAGCTGGCAGCGCTCGAAAATACCGGCGACCGGGGAAGCTCTGCGGTCGCGGCCCCACGGGTGGTGACTCCACTCGAGGGCTTGTCGAGTTACATGCAGGAGCAGGGCGGTGAGGTCGTTTTTGCCGACGGCAAGGATACCGACGCTGCCCGCGTCGTGGCCGAGGGCGTGGACGCGGCAGTCGTGGTCGTGGGCCTGACCTGGGCCGACGAGGGTGAGTGGTTCGTGTTGCAGCCGGAGAAGAAAGCAGCGGCGCGCCGCCTGAAGTTTATCGGTGGCGGCGGCGATCGCACGAGCCTGCGCTTGCGCGCCCGCGACGAGGCATTAATAGCCGAGGTGGCCGCCGTGCAGCCGCACACCGTGGTGGTCTGCGTTGGAGGTAGCGCTGTCGATGTCAGCTGGCGAGAGCAGGTTGCTGCCATACTGTTTTCTTTTTACAGCGGCATGGAGGGAGGCCACGCGCTGGCCTCGTTGTTGTTCGGCGATGCCAATCCGAGCGGTCGTTTGCCGTTTACAATTCCCGAGTCTGACGCTGACCTGCCCGAGTTTCTCCCCTTTGCCGAGAGCGCAACTTACGGACCGCTGCACGGCTACTCGCTGTTTGAAAAGAAAGCGCTACCGGTGGCTTATCCCTTCGGCCACGGGCTCGGCTACAGCGAGTTTTCGTTGTCCGAGCTGGAGGTCGATACCCGGTCGGATGACTGGACGGTGACCGTAACGCTCGTCAATTGCGGTGACGTGAGTGGCGCCGAGGTGGTGCAGGTTTACCTGGCCTTCCCCGAATCGGCGGTCGATCGGCCACCGAAAAAACTCGCCGCCTTCCAGAAGGTGCTGCTGTCTGCCGGCCAACGCGCCACGGTCACCATGGTGGTCGACGCCCAGGCGCGGCAGGTCTACGACCCGGACGCCGGCGAGTGGGTAATGCCCGATGAGCCGGTAGAGCTGTTGGTCGGGAGATCTTCGGCCGATATCTCGCTGCGCCACACCTTTTTACCTTGACGCAGGGCGACTAACGGTCGACACTCGTGGTCGGGTGAGAAGGCTTGCAAAAAGCGGGTTCCGGGCGCTGCCGGGCGTGGCGCTACTGGCGACGGTCTTCGTGGGTGCGGTCTTCCTGGGCGTGGTCTTCCCCGGCGCGGTGCACAATGCCGAGGCGGCGACCCTCTCGGTGCCCTCGGCCTACGCCAGCATACAGGCGGCGCTCGATGTAGCCGGCCCCGGCGATCGCGTGGAGGTAGCCGCGGGCGTGTACAGCGAGAAGCTCGTGCTGCCGTCGTCGGGCAGCCAGGCCGGTGGCTGGATAGAACTCACAGCCGCCACTCCTGGTGTGCGCCCGGTGCTCGACGGCGTGGGAGTGGCGGGCTGCGACATGATCCTGGTCCCCTCGCGCAGCTGGGTCAGGGTGGAAGGCTTCGAGATACGCAACAACCTGGGCGTCAGCGATTGCTCGGGCATACGCATAACCGGCAGCGGCTCGCACATAGAGCTGTTCGACAACGTCATCCACGACATACGCGGCAACCACGCCATGGGCATCACCGTGTACGCCACCGAAGCCACGCCCATCAGCGAGCTGGTCATCGACGGCAACGAGATCTACGACTGCGAACCGGCCAACAGCGAGGCACTGACGCTTAACGGCAACGTCGACGGCTTCGCGGTGACCAACAACATCGTCCGCGACGTCAACAACATCGGCATCGACTTCATCGGTGGCGAGACCGACATTCAGCCCAACCCGTCGCTGGTGACGCGCAACGGTGTGTGCCGCGGCAACGAGGTCTACCGCGCCAACTCCAACTACGGCGGGGGCTGGGCCGGCGGCATCTACGTGGACGGTGGCAGCGACATCATCATAGAGGGCAATATCGTGGGCGGCTGTGATCTCGGCATAGAGATAGCCGCCGAGAACGCAGGCACGGTGACCACCGGCATCACCGTGCGCAACAACTTTATCTACGCCAACAACAAGGCCGGCCTCGTGTTCGGCGGCTACGCCTCCTCGGTGGGACGCGCCAACGGCAACAGCTTTACCAACAACAGCACACACGGCAACGACACCTCGGGCCAGGGACTTGGCGAGTTGTGGATACAGTTTGCCGAGAACAACACGGTGCGCGGTAACGTCTTTTCGTCGACCTCGCAGAACGTGTTGATCTATTCCGAGGGCGGGGCGGTGGGCAACCAGCTCGACTACAACCTGTGGTACGCGCCGGGCGGGCAGGCCGCGGCCGAGTTTAACTGGCAGGGTACGCCGTACGCGGGCTTCAACGCGTTTGTAGCCGGCAGTGGGCAGGGCGCCAATTCGCTGTTCGCAGACCCGCTGTACCTCGACGCGGCGGCGGGCGACCTGCACCTGGACGGCTTGTCGCCGGCGCGCGACGCGGGCGACCCGGCCTTCACGGCGGCGGCGGGCGAGACTGATATCGACGGCTCAACGCGGGTGTCGGGCGCGGCCGTTGACCTGGGGGCCGACGAGGTGGGCTGCGGTGACGGCACCGAGGATCCCGGCGAGCAGTGCGACGACGGCAACCAGGTCGACGGCGACGGCTGCGACTCCAACTGCACGTTCACTGCCTGCGGCAACTCGGTGTTGACAGTGGGCGAGCAGTGCGACGACGGTGGCACCGAAGACGGCGATTGCTGTTCGGCCAGCTGCCAGTTGGACGCACCTGGCGTGGCTTGCGATGACGACAGTGTTTGCAGCGCCATCGACAGTTGCGACGGGGCGGGCGCCTGTATTGGTCTCGCCGAGCCCGCCGCGGGGTGTTTCGCGCCGGTAAAAATCGACGCGGCCAGGTTCGATCTTTCCAACCGCGATGGCAGCTCGAGAGACAAGGCCGGCTTGAAATGGAAATCCGGCGAGGCCCACGACCTCGCCGCGCTGGGCGATCCCACGGTGGCCACCGCCTACACGCTGTGCGTCTACGACCAGTCGGCCGGCAGTTGGCAGACGGCGCTCGAGGCGACCATCCCCGCTGGCGGCAGCTGCGCGGGAAGCCCCTGCTGGAAAGCGATCGGCAGTAAGGGCTTCAAGTACAAGGACCGCGCATCGACGGCTGGTGGCGTGCAGAAGCTGATACTCAAGAGTGGCGCCGAGGGGCGCACGAAGTTCATACTCAAAGCCCGGGGCGGCGCGATCGACCTGCCCGCCATGCCTCTGGCCCAGGACAGCACCGTAGCCGCGCGTCTTTCTAACGACGCGGGCAGCTGCTGGCAGGCTGATTTCACCACACCGGCGACCGCCAACAGCGCCTCGCGCTTTAAAGACAAGGGCAACTGACCCCCGGAAGGGTGGCACCCGCTCGGGGGGGACGCGTTGGCTGGAGGGAGACGAAAATGCGCGGGGCGAGCTAGGAACGGCAGCATTCACGGGCTCAATCGCGCGGGCCGGCGCAAAGGGGGACTTCCTGTCTCGCCCCGGGTGAGGCAATTCTGGTCTCATCGGTGACCGCCCCCGGGGCCGTCACAGGGAGCTGAAGAAATGAGAAACAGCCTGCGAGTTATTGTGAGCGTGGCCGCGTTGGCCGTCCTGTCGGCCAGTGGTGGCTGCACGGTGAAGTCCTGGTACACGGTAGTTGTGCCCAACGAGGGCCAGGGGATGACCCTTACCGGCGAGAGATCGCTGATGATGGTGAGCGTGCCCGAAGTGGTAAGCCAGGAGACCGTGCTGGGCTACACGGCGGGACGCCGCGTGGCAGCCGCCCCCGGCGAAACGCTCGCAGAGGTGCGCGACTCGGTGCTTGTGTCGAAGACCACCATCGCACGCGCCCTTTTTGACCTCGCACCTCAGTGCATGACGCGCGAGAACAAGGATAGCGCGCTGCTGCCCGACGACTGCTTTCGTCGTCCTCTCAACGAACTCGAGCTGGTCGAAGGCGAAGGCCACTTGATTGCCGGCCGGATCTACGAGGACCGCCAGTCCTGGTACCTGGTGTCGGTCGACGCGCGCGATGGAAGCTTCTTTCTCGTGGTCGACGCCGATGGCCGCCTGCGCCAGGAACGCAACCTGGTCTGGCGCGACCTCAACGCCTGGGAGCACAACGTGCGCGACCGCGGTGAGCTGCCCGGGGCGACCGGCCCCGCGGTGGGCGAGAAGCTCGACTACGTAGACCTGCCCGTAGCGCTCGATGCATCACGTCGCGTGTTTGACATGGAGGTCAGCGAGCGTCGTCACCCGGGACAGGGCAACCTTAACTTCGACATCGTCTGGGCCGGCCCGGTGCAGCACATAGACGGGCCACGCAACCGCGTCATCCTGCGTGACTATTCTCCCAGCGCCCCGGGCTACGTGGTGAACGAGATGGCCGTGGATTACCGTCCCTCGGTCGAAATGATTTCGCTCAGGGGAATAGAGATCGCGCTCAGGCCGGGAGACAACGGCGAGGTGGTCTTCGCGGTGCAGCCGGGATCGCAGCCAGGCTGAAACAGGCTGTTTCAACAACGGCGTTACCCTGGCTGGGGCAATAGCGTATACTCGACCATTCGGCACCCGCCAGGGGTGCGGGCGTGATCATGGCCAAGGCAGAAAAAGGACACCGCAGGCTCGAGTCGATAATCGACTCGCTTGCCGCGAGCTACGACAGCGGTCGCACCATCGACAGCCTCGAGAGCGCGGCGTTGCCCAACAAGCGCAAGATCATCGAAGCGCTCGACCACGTGGTTTCATCGATCTACCTGGGTTTCTATTCCACGCGGCGACTCAACTCTAACAACCTTCGCCACTACCTGGGCGAGCACATGCACAGCAGCTACGAACTGCTGTCGCGGCAGATCGCGCGCGCAGTGGCCTACCAGCGAGAGGGCGGCGGTGAGCCTGCTGCCCAGGATCGCGAGTTCGGCGAGAAGGCGGTGCTCGACGTGCTGGCCGAGCTGCCCCGCCTGAGGGACGCGCTTCACCTGGACGTCGAGGCGGCCGTGACCAGTGACCCGGCGGCGACCAACGCCGAGGAAGTCATCTACAGCTACCCGGCCATCGACGCCATAACTGTCTACCGCGTAGCCCACGAGTTCTACCTGCGCGGTGTCCCGCTCATTCCGCGCATCATGAGCGAACACGCCCACTCTGTTACCGGCATCGACCTGCATCCCGGCGCGACGGTGGGCCGCAGCCTGTTCATTGACCACGGCACGGGCGTGGTCATAGGCGAGACGGCTGTCATCGGCGACGACGTAAAGATCTACCAGGGCGTGACCCTGGGCGCGCTCACCATTCCGCGCGACGACAAGGGCCAGATCATAACAACGGTGAAGCGTCACCCGACCCTGGAAGACCGCGTGACGATCTACGCCAGCGCCATCATACTGGGTGGCGAAACGGTGGTGGGCAAAGACTCGGTGATAGGCGGAAACGTGTGGCTCACCGAATCGGTGCCGGCCGGCACCCGCATCACCTACTCGGCCACCGGCGCGGGGCAGGGCAGCCAGACGGTGACCAGCCTCAGCGACGCGCAGCTCTCCCAGGGCCGCACTCGCAGCAGGCGCGACAGCAAGGCGGCTGACGGCCGCTGACGCATCGCTGGCCTGCTTGACGCTCCGCTGACGCATCGCTGGCCTGCTTGACGCTCCGCTGACGCGTCGCTGGCCTGCTTGACGCTCCGCTGACGCATCGCGTTGCACTTGAAAAAGGCACCCGCCTGAAACAGTATCGGCATCCTCAGGCCAACGACCGCCGTGCCACGGCGCGAGGAGAACCCGTTATGTCAGACGCTAACATCAACTTCTTCAAGGCAGACATGCGCTCCATGGAGTTCACGCTATACGAACACCTCGGGGTCCAGGAACTCTTCGAACACGAGTTCTTCGAGCACCTCAGTCGTGAAGACTGCGACCAGGTCATGCAGCAGACCCTGAGGTTCTCCAACGATATGCTGGGTCCGATCAACTCGTCTGGCGACCGCCAGGGCTGCACGCTCAAGGACGGTGTGGTCACTACCCCCGACGGCTACAAGGAGGCCTGGAAGCAACTCTGGGAGCTCGGCCTGCCCAACTTCTCGGTGTCGCTGGAGGCCGGTGGATTCCAGGGCCCCATGGCAGTGCTGGGCGCACTCAGCGAGCTACAGATGGGCGCCAACATTTCGTTCACGATGTATTCCGGGCTCACCTACGGTGCCATGGAGTTGGTCGAGCACTTCGGCACCGACCACGACAAGGCACGTTTTCTTGAGGGCATGACCAGCGGGCGCTATGCCGGTACCATGTGCCTGTCCGAACCCCACGCGGGCAGCGACGTGGGCGCTATCTCTACCACCGCCACCCACATCGACGGCAACCGCTACCTGATCAAGGGAAGCAAGTGCTGGATCTCGGGCGGCGACCATGACCTTGCCGACAACATAATCCACCTGCTGCTCGCGCGCGTGGATGGTGCCCCCGGGGGCACCCAGGGCATCTCGTTGTTCATCGTCCCGCGCGACGTCATAAACGAGGACGGCAGCTCGGGCGAGAACAACAACGTGGTCACGGCCAGCCTGGAGCACAAGCTGGGCATCAACAGCTCGGCCACTGCCGTGCTCAATTTCGGTGACGACGGCGACTGCGTAGGCTACCTCTGTGGCAGCGAAGAAAACGTGGGCATGAAGCAGATGTTCATGATGATGAACGGCGCGAGATTGTCGGTGGGCCTCCAGGGCCACTCGGTTGCGGCCACCGCCTACCTCAACGCCCTGGCCTATGCGCGCGACCGCAAGCAGGGCGCTTCGGTCAAAGCCTTCAAGGATCCCAACGCGCCGCGCGTGAGTATCATCGAGCACTCTGACGTCAGGCGCATGCTCCTGGAGATGAAGTCAAAGATTGACGGCATGCGCGCGATCGCGGGCAAGATGGCGCTGCATCTCGACTGGATCAACGTGCTCAAGGACAAGGACCCTGACCAGGCCGCCTACCACCAGGGACAGGCGGACCTGCTCACGCCTATCGTCAAGGCCTACTGCAGCGACCAGGGTTTTCGTGTGTGCGAGACTGCCATGCAGGTCTACGGCGGCGCCGGCTACGTGAAGGACAATCCGGTTGAGCAGTACCTGCGCGACAGCAAGATATTCTCGATCTACGAGGGCACCAACCACATCCAGGCGCTCGACCTCGTGGTACGCAAGCTCAGGGGGCGCAAGGGCCAGGACCTGGCGGATTTTTCGGGCAACCTCACCGAGTTTGTCGAGGCCAACAGCCAGGACCCGGCCATAGGCACCGAGGCCCAGCTGCTGGGCGAAGCCTCGGAGCGCTTGCAGACTGCTGGTGCTGCCATCGTGGGCTACATGATGGAAGGCAAGCTCGACCAGCTAACGCTCTACGCGACGCCTTTCATGCAGGCCATGTCACACGTGGCCGTGTGCCACCTGCTGCTCGAGGCGGCGCTCGTGGCCGAGGGAGCGCGTACCCAGGACTTTGACCAGAGCCAGGAGGAGTTCGATTTTTACGCTGGCAAGGTCATGTCGGGCAAGTTCTACGCGAACTTCATCATGCCCGAGGTGTTCTCGTTGTGCAGGGCCATCTGTTCTGCTGATCGCAGCGCCATCGACATTCCCGACAATGGTTTCTGCACCCAGTGGTAACACGACGTGCCTGAAACCTTTGACGAACTCCTCGAGCTGCTTGACCTCGAGGAACTCGACCTCGATCTTTACCGCGGATTCAGCCCCCCCGGCGACGTGGGACGCGAGCGCGTGTTCGGCGGCCAGGTGGCCGCCCAGGCCATGGTGGCGGCCAGGCGTACGGTGGACGGCGAGCGTCGCGCCCATTCACTGCACGGTTATTTTCTGAGGTCGGGAGACCCCACCATACCCATCGTCTACCACGTGGACCGCATCCGCGACGGCCGTTCGTTTACGACCCGTCGCGTGGTGGCCAACCAGAAGGGCAAGGCGATATTCAACATGGCGGTTTCGTTCCAGGTGCCGGAGCAGGCCTGGGAACATTCGTTCACCATGCCCGAGGCGCCTGACCCCGAGTCGATGCCGACCAACGCCGAGCGCATGCAAGCGCTCCTGGGCGACAAGGCCAACCCGGCCATACTCGAACGGCTCACGCGTAAGGGCCCGGTTGAGATTCGTTTCTGTGACCCGCCCGACTGGCAACCCAGCGAGGGCGAGGACTGCAGCACGATGGTGTGGCTGCGCGTGCGCGGCGACCTCGGCGACGACCCGCGCGTGCACACCTGCGCCATGGTCTACGCTTCGGATTACACGCTGACCTCAACCGTCATGCGTCCGCACGGCCTGCACTGGGCCACTGGCCGCGTGATGTCGGCCAGCCTTGACCACGCCATGTGGTTTCACGCCGATGCCCGGGCCGACGAGTGGTGGCTGTACGTCGAAGATTCGCCGTCTGCCTCGGGCGCGCGTGGTTTGGCACGCGGCAGTATCTTCGCCCACGACGGGCGGCTGGTGTGCTCGGTGGCGCAGGAGGTCCTGCTCCGGCCATGGCAGGGCAAGGGCGACGGCGTGCGCGGCCGGCCGGACAAGCAGTCCTCGGACTGACCCAGCCCCTCAGGGCACGTAGAAGTTGCCGGTAGCGATGAACATCTCGTCGCCGGTGGTCACACCGCCCAGCAGCGTGCAGGCGGTGCAGGTCGAGTTGGGACAGTTGTTGTCGTCGCCCAGGCAAGCCTGGCCCTGGTTGGAGCCTCCCTCGCAGAAGGCGTCAACCGCGTCACAGGGGCCACCGGGTATCAATCCCTGGAGGTTCGAGATGGGCGGGTCGGGCGAGTTGGCTATCGTCTTGAGCAATGCCTCGTCTATGCCGCCGTTATCAAACAGGCCGCAGAACTTCACTGTCCTGTCTGCGACCGAGCCGCTGAACACCAGGGGCGTATCGTAGTCTATGGTCAGGGCGTCCTGGTAATCGAAGCTCTCGTACATGATGTCTGCCGGTGAGCCCGGCAGGCAATTGGGGTCTGTTCCCGTACCGTTGGGCGCGTCGGGGCCGTCGCCGCAGGGGGTCTGCGGAGGGGCATAGTAGCGGAACCTGACGCCCCTCGAGTGCATGTGTGAGCCCAGCGTGAACAGGTTGGTGTTTTCCTCGAAGGTATGGGTTGCGCAGTATTCGCGCCATTCGAAGGGTGGTACTTCCTGGGTGAAGATGTAGGTCGCGTTGAACAGGCCCTGTGCCGGCCAGACCTGGGTGGGGGCGTACTCGACGTTTATCCAGGCCTCGACGTTCATGTCATCGTTGGTCAGGTTAAAAGCGTGCGAGTTCCACACGATCACTCCCTTGAGGGGAAGCACACCGTAAACACCCGCGGGATAGGCGCTGAGGTTGATCGATTCCTGCGCGCCGGACCACGTGGGTGCGTTGTTGTTTAGTAGGCCGTAGTCGTCGGGGCCGAAGCCTCCCGAGGCTAAGCAGGCCACGCCCTCGTGCCATTCACCGCCGCACACGCCATTGCCGGGACAGGGGTCAGCGGTGTTGGGAGTGCACGCCTGGCCGTCGTTGTCGCCGCCGAAGCAGTTCCACGCACCCCAGCCGGCGTCGTCCCAGTCGTAGTCGCCCGCGTAGATATGCACGATGCTGTGGTGTGACTGCGCGTCCTGGTGCAGGCCCTGGTTGCCCCAGGCCAGGCACTTGCCGGGGTTCGTGCCGTGACCGTTGGTGCCGACGGCAAAGCTGGGGCAGTCAACGAGGGATGCTGCGGGCACCGCGCCCGGCGCGCTCAGGTCGTAGTAGCTGGCTATGCAGCCCTCGGTTTCGTCGTGCGCGCCCAGGAAGTAGCCGGGCTGGGCGATCTGCATACCGAGGGTCGGGTCGGGTACGGCGGGTTGCGGTACCTTGTTAGGGGTAGGCGGAGGCAGGCAGCTTCCGAGCAACTCGGCCGAGCCCTCGACTATGCCATCGGTGCTGGCACCGCCGCGTATCCACAGTCTGATGGCCTCGAGGTGCTCGGCGGAGACCGTCTGTGCACTCGAGGGCATCGGGGTTCCGCCCACCACTGGCCCGTCGGGCGCCAGCGTCTTGGCGGCTATCTTGTTGTAAAGCATGCTCAGGTCCTGGTCACCGGGGAACACCAGTGAGACGCCGGGGTTGGTGGCCGACGGTACGTCGACAAGGGCCGCCGCGCCCGCCGACGCCCGCAGATCGAGGGCGCCCAAGCTGACCCCGGTGGCGCCATGGCAAAGGTCGTTGGTGCAGTCGTAGGCGTCGAACACCAGTGCCTGTATGGCATCGTAGGTGGTGTTGTACTCTACCTCGCTGGCCGCGCAGCCAATGCAGACGGTGTCACAAGTATCGGTGTCGTCAGCGTTGCCGTCGTCACACTGCTCACCGGTTTCGAGCAGGTTGTTTCCGCACACCGACGCGCAGTCGGCTGGTTTGGCAGAGGCCTTGCCCTTGATATTCTCTGCTTCGTTGGTCGACAGTTCCGAGGAGTCGTAGGCGGCGCACCAGGTCTCCAGGCCTATAATCAGCGAAATCTCCAGGCTGTCCTGCGGGCCGACGAGGTCAAAGTTGAACCACTTGCCCTTGGCTATCACTTTCAAGCTGCCGCCGACCTTGCCCGACTTGACTAATATCTTTTTGATGCCGCCCTCGGCCAGCAGGCGGTGCTCGCCCTTGTACTTCCAGCCGCTTACGCCGCCCTTGATGCCAGACCAACGAGTTGAATTCAGTGGCACCACGCCGCTTGAGCCGGCGTTGCTGCCGGTGCCGCGTATGACCAGGTAGGAGGCTTCGACCGTGGCGTCGGGGTAGGGGCCGTGTATGGGAAGCTGCCCCTTGGTCTTGTAGACAAACTTTTTCTTGTCGGGCTTTGCTGCGGGAGCCTTCAACTTCACGCCGGTACTATCGAGCCGGTGGTGCTCGTCATCGTGGGCCGGGGCCGACGGTGTCCAGACGCAGAGAATCATCAGGGTAGTAAGAATGGCGGCAAGCTTTTTCATGTTTTCCTCTTTTGCGTAGAGTCGGGTGTAGGAATCACCCTGCACCCATTGCCAAGTTTAGTTGGATTCGGCGAGGTACGTCAAGGAAAAATCGTTGTTTTTGCTGGGTTAAAGCCCGATTTCGCACAAAGAATCCCCCGGTTGGTCGGAAATCAGTCAATCAGCGCTGATCCGTTACCCACCGTGACGCGGGTGCCGTCGTTCTTGTCGGCCCAGAGGTTGAACTGCAGGCGCCGCCGTCCGGCCTCGGGCGCTTCGGAAACCACCTGCCCACCGGTCACCAGGGTCTCGTTTCCCCACAGCACGTTGACCAGGCGCACGTCCATGCGGCCACCCTCGAGCCAGCCCAGTCCGAACTCGTGCGTGAGCATTTCGGACAGGAAACAGGTCGACATCATCCCCTGTACCACGATGTCCGGAAATCCCAGCTTGCGCGCCTCCTCGGCGTTGGTGTGGTAGTTGAGGTCCGGCCCCGAAAACGCCATGCACATGCGCTCGTCCACCAGGCGTTCGAGCGGTTCGAAGCTGCGCAAGCCGGTGTCGGTCTGTTCAAAACTGCGGCCGGCTTTTTTTTCGCGACCGCGGTCCACGACCATGCCCTCGTCTTGCGTCTCGGCGAGAAAACTCTGGTGGGTGATACCGCGGTTGACCAGGCGGCCTTCGCTGTCGAGCACCCAGGTTTCTTTGACCACGTAGTCGCGGTCGCGCTTGCGGTAGCGGTCGGCGATGAACGCTCGCGTGTGCACGCGCGTGCCCGGCGCCACGGCGCGGTACATCTCCCACTGCTGGCGAGCGTGCAGGTTGCCGTATAGATTGGCGAGGTACCACGACAGGTCCTCGAAGCACTCCGAATGCAGCAACAGGCCCGGCACGTAGTCGGCGTAGAGCGAATCGTCGGCCTCCAGCGCGTCGCGGTAGGCCCCGCAGAGCTCGGCGCTGAGCTCGAGGTTGCGCCCCCCGTAGTCACGTCCAACATAAACCGGTTCGCCCTGGTAGTTCATGACCTGATTCTGCCGCAGGTGCTGAGCCGTTCCAAGATCATTGCGCGGCGGTTGCTGCGCGAGGCACCCGCGCCACTCCCCCTTGCCGTGGCGGGGGTGTATGTTGTCAGCCATGGGACGAGCCGACTGGCAGACCGAAGAAGTGAGTGCTCTCAGGCAGGCGTTGAGAGCGTTTTTAGCCTCCGAAGTAACCCCCGGGCTTGAGCAGTGGGAAAAAGACCGCCGCGTGCCGCGTGATTTCTGGCTGGCCATGGGCCGGCAGGGTTATCTCTGCCCCTGGGTGGACCCTGCGCTGGGTGGTGCGGGCGCCGATTTTGCCATGTCGGTGGTGGTGTGCGAGGAACTCGGCCGCACCGGTCATATGGGCCTGCAGACGGGCGTGTCGGTGCACGCCGACATCACCGCGCCGTACATCGACCAGTACGCCACGGCCGGCAACCGCGAGCGCTGGCTCGCCGGCTGCGCGTCGGGCGAGATGGTGGCGGCCATTGCCATGACCGAACCGGGCGTGGGCAGCGATCTCGCGGCCGTTGCTACCACCGCCGTGCGCGACGGCGATCAGTGGGTCATCAACGGACAGAAGACTTTTATCTCCAACGGCATGGAGTGCGACCTCGTGGTCGTCGTGGCACGCACGGCAGCCGGCGACGACGAGGGGCCCGACCAGGCGACAGGCGCGCGCGGGTTGAGCCTGTTCGTGGTCGAGAGCGGGGCGGCTGGTTTCGTTAAGTCACGGCAACTCGAGAAGATGGGCCAGCACTGCCAGGACACCGCCGAGTTGTTTTTCGAAGACTGCCGGGTGCCGGCCGACAACCTGCTGGGCGAGCCCGGCCAGGGATTTGCCTACCTGATGAAAAACCTGCAGCGCGAGCGGCTGATGATAGCCGTGGCAGCCCAGGTCGCGGGCGAGCAGGCCCTTGCCAAGACTCTACCCTACGTGCGCGAGCGGCGAGCGTTCGGCAAATCCATCGGCAGCTTCCAGCACAACGCCTTCAAGCTGGTAGAGCGCGCCACCGAGATCGAGATCGGCCGGACGTTTATCGATTCGTTGATAGACGAGTTCATCGCCGGCGACGACATCACCCGTCGCGTGTCGATGGCCAAGTGGTGGCTGAGCGACATGGCTTGCCGGGTGGCCGACGATTGCGTGCAGCTGCACGGCGGCTACGGCTACATGGCCGAGTATCCCATAGCGCGCGACTACATGGACGTGCGCGCCATGCCCATCTACGCGGGCTCAAACGAGGTCATGAAGCTGATCCTCGCCCGCATGATGGACCTGGAGTGAAACGGCCTCCCCGCTAGGACGCGTGCTTGAGCGAGGCCATGGTCGACTCCATGGGCGAGTGGATGATCTCACCGCCGGTGGGGTCGTTTATGGCCTTCCAGTTGTCGGCGATGGTATCCACCGATATCGGTCCGTCGGGCTTGACGGCAAAACCCTTGGCACGAAGTGTTTCCACGCGCGCGTAGCAGCCGGCGCCCACTTCGTAGATCTGGCCGTTGTCTTCGCAGCTCTCGGCGCAGAGGTACACCACCAGTGGCGACACGTACTCGGGCTTGATGAGGTCCTGCATTCCCTCGGGCATGATGTCCTCGGTCATACGGCTCAAGGCCAGCGGTGCGATGACGTTGGTGTGGATGTTGTTCTTGGCGCCTTCCTCGGCCAGCGCCTGGCCGAGGCCGCACAGCGCCGCCTTGGCCGCGCCGTAGTTGGTCTGCCCGAAGTTGCCGTACAGGCCCGAGGCTGAAGAGGTGAGCACCACGCGGCCGTACTTGGCCTCGCGCATGGGCTCCCAGGCCGCCTTGGTTACGTTGTACGCGCCCTTGAGGTGCACCGCGATCACGAGATCCCAGTCCTGCTCGGTCATGTTCTTGAAGCTCTTGTCGCGCAGTATGCCGGCGTTGTTGACCACGATGTCTATCGAACCGAAGGTGTCGAGTGCGGTCTGCACCATGGCCTGGGCCGATTCGGTTTCGGACACCGAGCCGTAGTTGGCCACCGCGTTGCCGCCCGCGGCCTTGATCTCTTCTACGACCTTGTCGGCCATATCGCTGCCGGCACCCGAGCCGTCGCGCGAGCCGCCGAGGTCGTTTACGACCACGTTTGCCCCGTGGCTGCCGAATAGCAGCGCGTGCTCACGCCCTAGTCCGCCGCCCGCTCCTGTTATCAGCGCCGTGCGCCCTGCAAGTCCAAATCTATCCTCTGACATCAGTATTCCTCCGCAAAAAGTATCGCCGGATACTAGGTGACGCCTTGCATCAAGTAAAGGAGCGTGGGACAAAACGCGGTTATGGATTTTGGATTCAGCGAGGAACAGGAGCAGCTGCGCCGACAGGTGCGCCGCTTTGCCGACGAGCGCTGCCCGATGGACCGGGTTCGCGAATTAATGGACAGTGACGACGCTTTTGACAAGCAGATGTGGGCGTCGATGGCCGAGCTGGGCTGGTTGGGCCTGGCCGTGCCCGAGCAGGCCGGTGGGCTGGGCCTGAACTGGGAAGACGTGGTCGTGGTGGCCGAGGAGCTGGGACGATCGCTTTTGCCTTCGCCGTTCCTGGCCGTCACCACCGCCGCGCGCGCCGTTGACCTGCTGGGTAGCGAGGCCCAGAAAGCCGAGTTGCTGGCGCCGCTGGCCGAGGGCACGAGCGTGGTGACGCTAGCGTTTTTTGAAGACAGCGACGTCATCGACCCCGACGGTGTGGCCACCACGGCCACGGCTGACGGCGATGGTTGGTTGACGCTGTCGGGGACGAAGATGTTCGTGCCCTGGGGGCAGTCGGCCGACAAGCTTCTGCTGGTCGCGCGCGAGGGCGACGGGCTGAGCGTGTTCGCGGTCGACTCCGCCGCAGAGGGCCTCACCGTGGAGCCGCTGCAACTCATCGACACCACCTGTCGCGCGGCCCGCGTCAGCCTGGACTCGGTGCGCGTGGAGGCCGACTCGCGGCTGGGAGCAGCGGGGCAGGCCTGGCCGCTGTTGTCGCGCGCGCTGGACGCAGGCCTGGTCGCGCTGTGTGCCGAGATGGTTGGCGCGGCCGATGGTTCACTGCAGCTCACGACCGAGTTCGCCAAGGTGCGACAGCAGTTCGGCAGTCCGATTGGTCGCTTCCAGGGAGTGAAGCACCGTCTTGCCGAAATCTACGTGGCCACCGAGTCCGCCAGGTCGCTTACCTACTACGCGTCGTGGGCGGTAGATCATCTTGATGACGCCGCCAGCAGCGTCGCCATGGCCAAGGAGTGGGCCGCGGAGGCGCTCGACCGGGCCGGCGAGGAAGGCGTGCAGCTGCACGGAGCAATTGGCTATACATGGGAATGTGATGCCCAGCTCTACTACAAGCGGGGCCGCCTGTGTCGCAACCTCATGGGCTCGCCCGACTACCAGCGCGAGCGCGTGTTGGCGGCCCAGGGGCTGTAAGAACAGCACCCCCGAAGAGAAAACGACGGAGCAGTGACATGGACTTTTCGTTTACAGAAAAAGAAGAAGCGTTCCGGGGCGAGGTGCGTGAGTTTCTCGCCGAGCACCACGACAGCGAGGGCGTTCGTGCTGACGGCGCCGACGTTGAGTCGGCCATGGACAAGCTGCCCAAGCTGCTGGCCTGGAACCAGGCCTTGTACGAGAAAGGCTGGGTGGGTTTCTCCTGGCCGCGCGAGTTTGGCGGCAGTGGCGGCGGCATCGTTGAGCAGATGATACTCAAGCAGGAGTGCGGCGACGTGCGCGCTCCCATCCTGGGCTTGTCCTACATGGGCCTTGCCTGGGTCGGCCCGGGCATCATCCAGTACGGCACCGACGCGCAGAAGAAGCGCTTCATTCCGCCCATACTCAAGGCCGAGGAGCACTGGTGCACCGGCTACTCCGAACCCGGCTCGGGCAGCGATCTTGCCAGCCTGCAGTGCCGCGCCGAGCGTGACGGCGACGACTACGTTATCAACGGACAGAAGATCTGGACCTCGCTGGCCATGTGGGCGCAGTGGATGATACTGCTCGTGCGCACTGACCCCACGGCGTCCAAGCACCTGGGCATAAGCTGCCTGCTGGTGCCCATGGATTCAGAAGGCCTGGAGGTAAGGCCCATCAAGGCCATGAACGGCGAGACCCCGTTCGCCGAGGTGTTTTTCGACAACGTCAGGGTGCCGGTAGAGAACCGCCTGGGCGCCGAGGGGCAGGGCTGGGACGTCACCAAGCACGCGCTGGCCAACGAGCGCAGCTCTATTGCCGAGGTTACCGCGCTGCACCACAACCTCGATGATCTCAAGAGCATGGCCGGCCAGTGCCGTCTCAATGGCAAGTCGGCCATCGAGGATGCCGGCATCCGCCAGAGGCTCGCGCGCATGCAGTCCACCATAGAGGCCATGCGCTTGAACGGCCTGAGGTTTTTGACCAAGCAGCTGCGCGGCGAGCCCATCGGGGCCGAGACTTCGGTCAACAAGCTGCTGCGCACCGAGATGGACGTGGAGACCGGCCGGCTCGCCTGCGACATGCAGGGGGGGCACGGGGTGCTCACCGGCAAGTCGCCGGGCGCGGTGCAGGGCGGCCGCTGGCAGAAAAATTCGTTGTCGTGGCCGACCACGGTCATAGGTGGCGGCACACCCAACATCCAGCGCAACGTCATCGCCGAACGCCTGCTCGGCTTGCCACACGACAGCTGATTGCCGGCATTTAACCGCCCGGCAGTGAGCTAAACGATGCGCGAGTTGCTGTTGCCCCAGTAGCGGTCCTTGAGCAGGCGCTTGTAGAGCTTGCCGTTGGGGTGGCGCGGCAGCTCGGCTTCAAAGTCCACCGAGCGCGGACACTTGATGGCGCTCAGCTGCTCGCGGCAGAAGGCCATCAGTTCCTCCTCTAGCTCGGGGCTGGCGCTGTCCATGTCGGCCGGCTGCACGACGGCCTTCACCTCTTCGCCGAAGTCCTCGTTGGGTACACCAAAAACGGCCACGTCGACTACCCGGGGGTGGGTGATGAGCACGTTCTCGGTCTCCTGGGGGTACACGTTGACCCCGCCGGTGATGATCATGTAGGCCTTGCGGTCGGTGAGGTAGAGATAGCCGTCTTCGTCGAGGTAGCCCACATCGCCCAGCGTAGACCAGCCCTGCTCATTGTACGCGTCGGCGGTCTTCTCGGGGTCGTTGTGGTACTCGAACTTGCCGCCGCCACCGAAGTAGACCATGCCGGTCTCGCCTGTGGGCAGCTCTTTGCCGTCGTCGTCCACGATGTGCAGCTCGCCCATCAGCGGGCTGCCCACCGAGCCGCGGTGGGCGAGCCACTGCGGGCTGTCGATGGCCGTCAGTCCGTTGCCCTCGGTGCCGCCGTAGTATTCGTAGAGCACCGGCCCCCACCAGTCGATCATCTGTTCCTTGATGGCTACCGGGCAAGGCGCGGCCGCGTGTATAGCCACGCGCAACGACGAAGTGTCGTGGCGGTCGCGCTCGGCCTGCTCGAGCTTGAGCATGCGCACGAACATCGTAGGTACCCACTGGCTGCAGGTCACGTGGTATTTTTCTATCAGCGCCAGCGATTGCTCGGCGGCAAAGTTTTCCATGATGATGCAGGTCGCGCCCAGGCGCAGCAGGCTCATGGTGAACCTGAGCGGCGCGGCGTGGTACAGCGGCGCCGGCGACAGGTAGACGTCGTCGCTCGAGAAACCGTACAAGATCGTCACCATGCTGACGAGCGGATTGGGCGTGCCGATGGGTTTGTTCGGCAGCGGTACGCGAACGCCCTTGGGTCGGCCGGTGGTGCCCGAGGAGTAGAGCATGTCGGCACCCTCGGTCTCGGTGTCAACGGCCGTGGCGGGTTGTGCAGCCACGGCGTCTTCAAAGGATTCGTAGCCGTCTGTTGCGCCGCCCACCATGAACGAGCGCTCCGCGGCCGGCAGCTTGCCGACCAGGTCGGCAGTGACCTCGGCCTTGGCCCGCGAAGTAAAAAACGCGCGCGCACCGCAGTCGTTGACAATGTATTCCACCTCGGGGGCCGTAAGTCGTGAGCTGATGGCGGTGTAGTAAAGCCCGCTGCGCTGCGCCGCCCAGCAGATTTCAAGGAAATGCTCGTTGTTTTCCATGAAGATGGCTATGCCATCGCCTTTCTCCAGACCCATGGATTGCAGCAGCTGGGCCACGCGATTGCTGCGTTCGTTGAGCTCGCTGTAACTGACCGACAGGCCGCTGTCGGCCATGATGAAGGCCGGCTTGTCGGGGGTCAGTTGTGCCCAGGTGGCGGGGTAGAGTTTTTCGTCAGCTTTGTCGTTCTCCTTTTGCATCCTACTGCGGTTGCCCGGCGGTTTCGGCGGCGGTCTTGAGCGCCTCGTCCATTACACGCAGCCCCTCGTCTATGTCTTCGCGGTAGATTCGCTCGATGAGGCCCGAAAGCGGGCCCACCATGAGCTCGTGGTGTACCAGGCGCACACCACCGTCGGGCAGTGGTTGCAGGTTGCGGCATCGAAAACCGCGGGCGAGAAAACCGTACCATTCAAGCGAATGCCAGCAGAGTTTTTCGCCGGGCTCGACCTCGGTCACGAGGTTGTTTACCCAGCGGACCTCGTCACCCAGGTGGGCTTCGATCCGTACTTCTTCGCCCACCACGAGCCGGCCCTCGGCCCGCGGTGAGTAGGGATTCCACTGGCCGTAGTTCTCAAGTTCGGACAGCAGCTGCCACACCCGCTCGGGGCTGGCGTCAATGTCGATGCGGTGCTCGGTTTCCCACTGGGAATTACAAGCCGCCATGCTCGAAAACATCAGTGCCGCCGAAAAGAAAGCCAGGCGCCGCCCGGCCTTGCCGGCCCAAGCTGTTGACAGCGTGAAACCGGCCCATCCCGTGGGCGGTGGTGACTGTACTCCTCCCTGACGCCGAATGTGCCTATTCTGATTGTGCATAGTGTGCGTTGTAGTGCCGCGCGGGTCTTGTGTCGAGGGAGCGGGGCCACTACGGTCTCCGCGTCGTGGCCATCAAGCTCTACTCAACTACCTACTGCCCCTACGCGTGGCGCTCGCGCATCGTTCTGCACGAAAAGGGTGTGGAGTTTGAAACCTTCGAGGTTGACCTGCGCGACAAGCAGGAAGAGTTTCTCGAGGTATCTCCCAGGGGCCTGGTGCCTGTCATGGTGCACGACGACACGACTATTGCCGAGTCGATGACCATCAACGAATACCTCGAAGAGTTTTACCCCGAGCCACCCCTCATGGGCAATGGCCCGGCCGAGCGGGCGGCGGTGAGGTCGGCGATAGTGGACCTCAACTTCAACCGCAGTCGTCCGCTGGCGCGCCTGGCGTCAATGTTGTTCTACGGTCGCGAGCAGCGCGACGAGAGTGTCATCGAGCAGCAATCGGCGCGGTGGAATCGCTATCTCGACGATCTCGAGCAGCACTTCAGTGATAACGACTGGCTGGCCACCGATAATTTCAGCATGGCCGACCTCAGCCTTTACCCCACCGAGTTGGTGACGCGCATCGGCTTTCAGTTGGGCGGTGACCGCGAACGGCCGGCGCTGGACAGCTGGCGCGAGCGCGTGCAGGCACGCGAGTCGGTCCAGGCAACAGCGCCCGAAGGCTTCGGCGCGGCTGCCTGAAGCACGGCGGCTTGAAGCGTACACCCCTGCCGGGCCGAGGACTCCCGCCTAGCGGCAGCGCAGGGTTTTGCCGTTAGAAGACGTAGCGCAGGGCGGTGTCGGTCCCGTCCAGAAATCGTCGCCCACGGTCATCGTTATTTCGAATTCTGACACACCCGTGGCCCCGCTCGCGTCGGTGTCCCTGGCGATGATCTTGACCTTGAAAGGGTTGGCCGAAATTCCCAGCGTGACCTTCGAAAGGCCCGAAGCGTGGGGCATTCCTCGCTGGGCTTTCCAAAGCCACTTGTTGCCCCTCAGCTGCCAGCCCGGATCGCCAGCGTCGATGGTCGCCTGGCTGGCAACCACGTTGCCTACCTCAAGCAGTATGGTGAAATCTTCGTTCGAAGGCGTGAACGAGGACCCGCTACCGTCGAGGGTATCGCTCTTGAGCACGACCTTGTGCTGTCCGGGGGGGCGGTTAAGGCGCGAAGCTTTCAGTATCCTGGTGTGGAAGACTCCGTTGGCATTGCTGCAGCCGCTTTCGTCAAAGCTGCAGTCAACGGCGCAGGCCAACACACCGCCCGAGTAGCCCAGGCCGGTGCAGCTCTGTCCGCCGAGATCATTGCCGTCGCAGGCTTCTGCGCCTTCGCGCACTCCGTCACCGCACACGGGCGGACTCGTGCAGCCGCTTTCGTCAAAGCTGCAGTCAACGGCGCAGGCCAACACACCGCCCGAGTAGCCCAGGCCGGTGCAGCTCT